>NZ_JAPWAH010000013.1:0-50948 GCF_041432835.1 Pauljensenia sp. 20925_1_27 | reverse complement strand
GGGAGAGTTTTGTACCGGGTGGGCCGTCGAGCCGGGCGGCTGGGAGAGTTATATGCCGGGTATGGTCCAGCGAGATCGTGCAGGATGAATTCCGGTTCGTCACGCACCTGGGGGAAATTCGTCGATGGTCCTCGCGCATGAGACGTGGAACTCTTGGGTAGCAGATCCGTGCTCCGCGCATCGGCTTCGACGAACTTCCTCGTATTCGATGGGGATGGGGCTCGATGGCGTGTCGTCGCTTCGTCCATATCGTCCTGCGCGCGGTCTGTGTGAGACCTTGTGAACGGACGTAGAGAGGGCCAAGTGTCGCCTCAGTCTGATGCCTCGATCGCGCCCTGATGGGGAGTGTTATGCATGCTTACCCTCGGCCTCATTGTCGCGCGTTACGCCCTGAGCGCATCCGGCTCAAGGTCCGTGACCTCGCCTTGCACTCTGAGGTGTAGAGTGCCAAAATCATAGTTAGCACTCCGACATGGAGAGTGATAAGACCACCGGTTCGATGAGGTCGCCTCACACAAGCGACCGTCCGTCGCGGGCATCGGACCCGATCCGCATCGCGGAAGGACATATTTTCAATGAGCAAGATCATCAAGTTTGATGAGGATGCCCGTCGCGGCATGGAGAACGGCCTCAACCTGCTGGCCGACACCGTCAAGGTGACGCTCGGCCCCAAGGGTCGCAACGTCGTGCTCGACAAGAAGTGGGGCGCCCCCACGATCACCAAGGATGGCGTTTCCGTCGCCAAGGAAATCGACCTGGACGATCCGTTCGAGCGCATCGGCGCCGAGCTGGTGAAGGAAGTTGCCAAGAAGACCGACGATGTCGCGGGTGACGGCACGACCACCGCGACCGTTCTGGCACAGGCACTGGTCCACGAGGGCCTGCGTAACGTTGCCGCCGGCTCCAACCCGATCGCCCTCAAGCGCGGCATCGACCAGGCCGTCGAGGCCATCGTCGCCCAGCTGCACGCCGACGCCAAGCCCGTCGAGACCACCGAGCAGATCGCTGCCACGGCCTCCATCTCCGCCAACGATCCCGCCATCGGCAAGCTCATTGCCGAGGCCTTCGAGAAGGTCGGCGCCGAGGGCGTCGTCACCGTCGAGGAGACCAACTCCTTCGACACCACCCTGGAGACCACAGAGGGTATGCGCTTCGACAAGGGCTACCTGTCGGCCTACTTCGTGACCGATCAGGAGCGTCAGGAAGCCGTCCTCGAGGACGCCTACGTCCTCCTCATGGACTCCAAGATCTCCAACGTCAAGGACATCGTCCCCGTCCTGGAGAAGGTCATGCAGACCGGCAAGCCCCTCGCGATCATCGCCGAGGACGTCGAGGGTGAAGCCCTCGCCACGCTGGTCGTCAACAAGATCCGCGGCACCTTCAAGTCCGTGGCCGTCAAGGCCCCCGGCTTCGGCGAGCGCCGCAAGGCGATGCTGCAGGACATGGCCATCCTGACGGGCGGCCAGGTCATCTCCGAGACCGTCGGCCTCTCCCTCGAGAACGCTGACCTCGAGCTGCTTGGCCGCGCCCGCAAGATCGTCGTCTCCAAGGATGAGACCACCATCGTCGAGGGCGCTGGCGACAAGGACATGCTGGATGCCCGCGTGCGCCAGATTCGCCAGGAGATCGAGAACACCGACTCCGACTACGACCGCGAGAAGCTGCAGGAGCGCCTCGCCAAGCTGGCTGGCGGCGTCGCCGTCATCAAGTCCGGCGCGGCCACCGAGGTCGAGCTCAAGGAGCGCAAGCATCGCATCGAGGACGCCGTTCGTAACGCTCGCGCGGCTTCCGAAGAGGGCCTGGTCGCCGGCGGCGGCGTCGCCCTGATCCAGGCCGCCGCCGTGGCGCTGCCCAAGCTCGACGCTCTCACCGGCGACGAGGCGACCGGCGTGAACATCGTGCGCCTGTCCGTCTCCGCTCCGCTCAAGCAGATCGCTGAGAACGCGGGCGTCGAGGGCGGCGTGGTCGCTGATCGCGTTGCCAACATGGAGCCCGGCCACGGCCTGAACGCCGCGACCGGCGAGTACACCGACCTCATGGCCGCCGGCATCTCCGACCCGGTCAAGGTCACCCGTTCCGCGCTGCAGAACGCTGCGTCGATCGCGGGCATGTTCCTGACGACCGAGGCCGTTGTTGCCGACAAGCCGGAGCCCCCGGCCGCCGGTGGCGACGATGCAGCTGCTGGCATGGGCGGCATGTACTGAGCCGCTCAGCGTTAAGCTGATCCGCCTGGGGGCGGGGCCTGTGAGGGTCCCGCCCCCAGGCGTCTGTCTACCAGCCCGAGGCATTGGCACGAGGCGTAGGAGCCTTGGCCGGAATTGCTGCCCCGAGCGGGCGGCTTAGGCTCCGGCGAAGAGGGCGGCGGAGTGTGCCTCCGCATCGGAGTAGGTGGCGGCGGCTGCCTGTAGTTGCGTGGAGATGCCGTCGAGGGCGTCGTGTGTCTGCGCTTGGACGGCTTGCCACTGCGTGATGGATGCTTGGAAGTTCACCTGAGCGCCGCCGGTCCATGAGTCCTGCAGCGCTAAGAGTTGGGCCATCATCGTATCGACCTCGGTGCGGATGGTGGATGCGGTTGCGCAAGCCTGGGCGGCTGCGGCGGAAATCTGTTCGGCGTCGACGGCGTATGCGGTCATGATGTCACTCCTTTGTGGGACCCCGGGTGGGTCCGTCAACATCGACGCTACGCGCGTGACAGCGCGTGATCCAGGCAGAATCAGAGCCCTGTGGATAACTGTCTGATAGGAAAAGTGCCTGTGGATAACCCCGAGGTATGCCTGTATCGATGACGGCTAAGTTGCCGAGGGCTTGGCTGCGGCGCCCGTGGGTGGCGGCGGGGCCTGCCCTCCGAAAAGTCGCATGCAATTCGATTCGGTGAAGTTTCAACAAAGTCTGGAAACGTTGCAATTCCAACGTTGTGAATTCAAGGTTTGAAATAGTCGTGGGGGAATTGCATGCGGAATTGGGTGTGGGCTCGGCAATGACGTGCGTGATGGCTGGGTGCGAGGCCTGGGCCGCCGCCCATGGGCGCTTCGAGCCTGAACATGCGTGGCAAAGTGATGGAGCCGCCCCCCGTGTGGAGAGGGCGGCTCCATTGGTCGACGCGTCAGACGACCTGAGCAAGTACGACCAGCCCGCGGCCTCGTCAGTCGGCGGTCGGAAGGTCCAGGGATTCGACGGCCGATTCGAGGGAGGAGGTGGTCTCCACGTCCTCGTCGGAATCCGTGTTTTCCTCGATCTTGCGAGGCAGAACACCGGTTGATGTGGCCTCGTCGTCCGGGGTGGCGACGGGCACGCGCTTCTTGATTGAGCGCCGCTTGATGATCAGGGTGCCGGTCGTGGTCGTGGAGTCTTCCACGACCTCGTCGGTGTCATCCGCGTCGTCGCTGTCGTCCGTGTCCTCGGTCTGGGCGGCCTGGCACAGTTGGGCTTTCTCGCGTTCGAGCCGGGTCAGTTCGACCTCGAGGTTCGCGCGGGCGGTGTCTTCCCAGGTGGAGCCGAGAGGGGATTGGTAGATCGTCTCGTAGCTGAGGAGCTTCTTGACGAGCGCCATGCGTGCTTTGACGAATTGCAGGTCGTCGAGTTCACTGAGTTCGGCGCGCAGTGAGCACCGCAGCTTCTTGTAGTCCTGGGGGCTGCACGACAGGCAGGCCAGGTCGGCGTCGACGAGTACCTGCGCGTCAAAATCGGTGCGTGGCGCGCGGTGACGCGTCAGGAAGGCGATGAGTTCGTCGACGCGGACGACGACCTCCTCGGGCACGCCGAGATTGGTGAGGCGGTTGTGCGCGTGATCGATGCAGCGGGTGGACGCGAAGTTCGCCTGGAAACCCCCGAGTTTGATCTCGAGGGCCTTGTTGAGGAAGGCTCCGTGGTACCACGCGGCGACGCGCAGGATGTCGGGATCGTGCGCGGACGAGGAAATTTCATCGATGTGGGTGAGCGTGTTCATGAGCCGACGCAGATTGTGCATCTGGCGTTCCGGCGCGCTCCAGCGCTGTGCGAGGTCGATGCCCTCGTGTTCGAGGTCCGACTGGCTCGCGGTTGCGCCGATTTGCTGCATGGCGTCAACGAAAGACGTCAGCAGCCACTGAGGTGCTTGAGCACCCATGGGCCACTCTCCTTGTTGAGGAATACCTGAGCCATGCTAGTGCGCTTTTGAGCGCAGGTCACGTTCGTTGGCAAAAAATCGGGGGAAATCCCGATCGTTTCGCATGAACTGTCGTGCTGGAAAACGCGAAAATTGAGCGGAAAACTCGGCGGTGTGAGTTCTGCTCGTTATGTCGTTCACGTCGTGGGGAGTTCGATGCGGACGGTGAGTCCGCCGCCTTTCGTCTTGGTGAGTGACGCGTTTCCCCTGTGGGCTGCGAGGATGCCCGAGACGATGGCGAGGCCGAGGCCGGATCCGCCGGATTTGCGGTTGCGTGAGCTGTCGGCACGGTAGAAGCGTTCGAAGACGCGTCCGCGGTCGGTTTCGTCGATGCCGGGCCCGTGGTCGCGCAGTTCGACGATGGCGGTGTCGCCGCTGCGTCCGAGGGCGATTTCGACGGGGGAGCCTTCGGGCGTGTATCGCACGATGTTGCCGATGAGGTTGGTGAAGACCTGTGAGAGCCGGTCGCGGTCGCCGGGGACGATGAGCGTCATGGGGGGTGTGCGTCCGCTGATGCCGGTAAGCCCGACTGTGCGCGTGGGGTCGAGTGCTTGGAGGTCGAAGACCGCGTTGTCGGCGAGTTTGACGAGGTCGATGTCGGTGATGTCGAGGGGGCGTCCCTCGTCGAGGCGAGCGAGGGTGAGGAGGTCTTCGACGAGGGTGGCCATGCGTGATGATTCGGAGGCGATGCGGCCCATGACTTCGTCGGTGCGTTCGGCGGGGACGCCGCCCATGGCGTAAAGCTCGCAGTATCCGGAGATGGCGGCCAGCGGGGTGCGTAGCTCGTGGGAGGCGTCGGAGACGAAGCGCTTGATTTTTTGTTCCGAGGCTTGGCGGGCTTCGAAGGATTGCTCGACCTGGGTGAGCATGGTGTTGAGCGAGAGGGCGAGGGAGCCGACTTCGGTGGTGACGGGGTGGGGGGTGACGCGCTTCGTGAGGTCTCCGGCGGCGATTTTGCCTGCGGTGGATTCGATGGAACGCAGGGGGAGGAGGGCGCGTCGCACGAGGACGCGGCCCGTCCATGCTCCGATCGCGACGATGATTGAGCCGGCGACCGCGAAGTAGGAGGCCGTCGTGCGCAGCGTGTGCTGCAGGTCGGATAGGGGCAGGGCGATGGTCATGTATCCGGAGAACTGCCCGGAGTCCTGGTCGTATACGGGCACGACGAGGGCGCGCCACCCGAGGCCAACTTTCGACGAGGAGACGGTGACGGGCAGGGTGCTGAACGAGGAGACGGGGGCCGAGGAGGTGTCGACGAGGTCGGGAAGGTTGGGTTTACCCGATACTTTGAGGGTGTCGTCGGAGTAGAAGTAGCGGTCGGTTCCGTCGGTGTTGCGGATGTGGATGTAGTAGAGGGTGGGGATGCCGCCTTGGCCGTCGCTGGAGAAGGTGGCTGTCGAGGCGGTGATCTGCAGCGTGTGGGCGGTTGCGATGAGCTGGTCGTCGATTTGGGAGGTGAGGTGGCGCTGCAACAGGCCGATCATGACCGTTCCGGATAGCGAGAGGCCGACGGCGAGTAGGGAGGTGATGAGCGTGACGAGCTGGGAGGAAAGGGGTTTGGAATCCCACCAGGCTTCGATGCGTTGGGCGAGGCCGGGGCGCACGTCAGTCCTCAGCGCGCAGGATGTAGCCGACGCCGCGCTTGGTGTGGATCAGTTCGCCGGAGGCTCCTTCGACGGCGAGCTTGCGTCGCAGGTAGGAGATGTAGGACTCGACGATGGCGACTTCGCCGTCCCAGTCGTATTCCCACACGTGGTCAAGGATCTGCATCTTGGAGACGACGCGTCCGGCGTTGATGACGAGGTAGCGTAGGAGCTTGAACTCGGTGGGGGACAGGTCGATGGGGACGCCGGCGCGTGTGACTTCGTGGGCGTCCTCGTCGATGACGAGGTCTCCGACGCGCAGGAGGGCATCGTCTTCTTCGGAGCCCATGGTGCGGCGCAGGATGGCGCGGATGCGGGCGACGACCTCTTCGAGGCCGAAGGGCTTGGTGACGTAGTCGTCGCCGCCGACGGTCAGGCCCTGAATCTTGTCGCGCATGTCGTCGCGCGCGGTGAGGAAGAGGACGGGGGTGGTGATTCCGGCGTCGCGCAGGCGCCGCGTGACGGTGAAGCCGTCCATGTCGGGCAGCATGACGTCGAGGACGATGAGGTCGGGGCGCGAGGCCTGGGCTTCGTGGAATGCGCCGCTGCCGTCTTCGGCGGTAACGACGTCGAAGCCGGCAAAGCGGAGGGAGGAGGCGAGGAGGTCGCGGATGTTAGGTTCGTCGTCGACGACGAGGAGTTTTGCTTCGGTTCCCGGGGTGCTCATACGACTAGTGTCGCCCATGTGTCTGAATGTTTCCTGTGAGGTAGATGGGAGCGATGGGTGCGACTCTGATGTGGTGTATCACCCGGGTTGATCTTGCGGGGATAAAGGGCTTGGAAAGGCACGGAAAAGATGTGCAAGAATTGAAGCATGTCATCCCGCAGCTCAGTGGACGTCCTCTCGCCCGAAGGCGTCGAATTCCAGCACGTGTCCACCAAACTCGCCACCCTGCGCCTCGGCAACGCCCTCGCGGCCTGCGGTGCCCTGTGCGGAGCGATCTCCGGCCTCGTCCTCATCGTCGACATCCCGGCGCTGTGGTGGCTCACGGCCGTGCCCGCCGCCATCGCACTGGTGTGCCTCTGGCTCGTGCCCGCCCAGGTGCGAGCACTGCGCTACGCATTGGCCGAGACGGACTTCGTGATCCGCCGCGGCGTTCTCAAGCGCTCGATGACCCTCGTGCCCTACGGACGCATCCAGTACGTCGACATCTATCAGGGTCCCGTGCTGCGCATCCTCGGCATCTCCACGATCAAGCTCTCGACGGCGAGCGCGCACACCGACGCGACGCTTGGCGGCGTGCCGGTCGCGGACGCGGCCCGCCTGCGCGACGTCCTGGCGGAGCGCGGCTCGGCGGAGCTGATGGGCCTATGAGCGCGGACCTCTCCTCCGACGGCATCGCCCCCGAGGACTGGAAGCCGCTTCACCCGCTCACCTACCTTCCGCGCGTGGTGGGAAGCGTCATGGGTGTCGTCGGTGCGGTGTCCCTGAGCAACGCCTCCGCGATCGGGCGCATGCTCAACGGTGAGACGCCGGCGTGGCTCGCAACCACCGGCATCTTCCTCGGTCTTGCGATGATTGCGGGCGTTGTTCTCGCCATCGCGGGCGCGTACTGCTACCTGTCGTGGACGAAGACCCGCTACGCGGTGAGCAACACGGCGATCTGGTACCGCGCCGGCATCCTCAAGCGCACGCAGCGCCACGCGAGGCTGACGCGCATCCAGACGATCAACGTGTCCTACTCGCTCGTGGGGCGCATCCTGGGTCTGGGCTATCTGGACATTGAGGTCGCGGGCGGTGGGGATTCGAGCATCAAGCTCGGTCTGCTCAATTCTCGTCGCCTCGAGGAGCTGCGCGCCCTCCTCCTTGCGCTCGCTTCGGGTGCGATTGACGAGGCCGTGGATCCGGCTGACCTTTCCCCGGCCTCGGCCCGCGTGGCGACGGCGAAAACACCGCTGGAGGCCCCCGAGCGCCCCGTGTTTAAGGTTGGGTTCGTCAAGCTCCTGGCGTCCATGTTGGCGACCATCGACAAAGCGATCGCCCTGTTCTTCGGCGTCTTCCTCCTGGGTCTCAACGGTTTCCTCGTGGGTGTCGTCGGGGTGACGTCGATCATGAGTTTCCTGGGCATCCTGGCGGGCGCGTTCAGCCTCCTGGCGGGCGTCTGGGCGCGTTTCGATCGAGAGTTCGGTTTCACCGCGGCGATCGCTGCCGATGGCGTGCGTATTAACCGCGGCCTGACGGCTCGCCGTCACGTGACGATCCCTCCGGGGCGCATCCACGCCATCGAGGTGACGCAGCCGCTGATCTGGCGACTGTTTGGCTGGTATCGCGTGGAGATCACGCAGGCCGGCAACGCGGCGCACACGTCGGACGAGAAGAACAAGGGCATGCAGGTCGATGTGGCCTCCGACGTGCTGCTTCCCGTCGGCAGCCGCACGGAGGTCATCCAGGCGATCGCGATGGCGATCCCGGACCTGGGGGTGGAGGATCCTGACGGCTTCCTTGAGTCCCTCCGCGTCGGCACGGGCGAGGATCGCTGGATGACACCGATCCCGCCCAGCGCGAGGATCCTGGATCCTTTGGTGCACAAGCGCCGCGCCTTCGGCCTCACCGACGCCGTGTTCGCGATCCGCGACGGCTTTTTCAACCTGCGTTTCTCGATCATCCCTCTGACGCGCATCCAGTCGGTGTCGCTGCATCAGGGCCCCATTCAGCGCTGGCGCCGCGTCGCCTCGGTGCGCGCCGCGCTGGTCCCCGGACCGGTGGCATCCATGGCCGAGCATGTCGAGGCGGGCCGCTGCCTGGAGCTGTGGTCGCAGCTGTCGCAGGCCTCGAAGGTCCGCCGCGAGGCCGAGGCTCCCGAGCGCTGGCTCTCCCGCGTCACCGCGATCGTCGAGGCGACCTCGCCGCGCGCGCAGGACGACAAGTAGAGCGGCGATCGGCGACAATGGAGCCATGAGCACCCCCGGACGCCTCGGAATCGGCATCATCGGCATGGGCCACGTCGGCCCCGTCATCGGCTCCGCCCTGCGCGCGGTCGGGCATCAGATCGTCGCCGTTTCAGCGTCATCGCAGGCCTCCCGCGAGCGCGCGGATGCGATGCTCCCCGGCGTTCCGATTGCGACGCCCGAGGAGGTCGTGCGCCGTTCCGAGGTGGTCATCGTGGCCGTTCCCGACGACCAGATCGGCCCCCTCGTGAGAGGCCTGGCCGACCTGGGGGCCTGGCAGAACGGGCACATCGTCATTCACCTGTCGGGTGCCTCCGGCGTCGGGCTGCTCGACGCCGCCGCGGGCTCGGGGGCAATCCCGCTGGCGATCCACCCGGCGATGACGTTCACGGGGACCAGCGTCGACGTGGCGCGCCTCGTCGGCACGCCCTTCGCGGTGACGGCGGCGGCCCCCTTCCTGCCGATCGCCCAGGCCCTCGTCGTCGAGATGGGCGGCGAACCCGTCGTCGTCGCCGAGGAGGACCGTCCCCTCTATCACGCCGGTCTCGCCCACGGTGCCAACTTCATCGCGGGTATTACCGTGCAGACGACGCGGATTCTCGCGCAGGCGGGCATCGAGAATCCCGCCCTCTACGTGCGTCCCCTCCTCGAAGCTGCCCTCGACCGCGCGCTCACCGAGGGGGTCGCCGGCATCTCTGGACCCGCCGCCCGCGGGGATGCGGGAACGATCGCGGCGCACACCCGCTGCCTCGGTGCCCGCGAGGGCCTCGCGGGGGAGCGGGACACCTACGCGGACATGACCCGTGCCCTGACCCGCCTGCTGCGCGACGCGCGTCTCCTCGACGAACGGTCCGCCACCAGCGTTGAGGCTGCCCTGCTCGATCCGGGCGCCTGACGTCTCCAGACCTCGTTCCCCTCACGCGCACCTGCGAGCGCGCTCTCAACCCCGGCCTCGTCGCGGAGATAGAAGGCGTGAGGAAAGCGACTCGATTGCGCACCGGCGGGCCGAAGTTGCAAGAATAGGACTATGACCCATCGTTCTGTCCTCACCCACACGCGTGCCGAGCTGGCTGACGCTCTGTCGCACCTGCACGGCACGAAGGCCCTCGTGATGACCATGGGTGCCCTCCACGCCGGGCACCTGCAGCTCGTGCGCGAAGCCCGCGAACTGGCCGATCACGTGATCGTCACGATCTTCGTGAACCCGACGCAGTTTGCGCCTGGTGAGGATTACGACGCCTACCCGCGCACCCTGGATGCGGACATGGACGCGCTCGAGACGGTGGGTGCGGACCTCGTGTGGGCGCCCGCGCCGCAGGACGTCTACCCCACGCCCGCGACCGTGTCGATTGATCCGGGCCCGATCGCGCGTGTCCTCGAGGGCGAGACGCGCCCCACGCACTTCGCGGGCGTCGCCCTGGTGTGCACGAAGGTCGTCAACCTCGTGCGCCCCGACGTGGCGCTGTACGGGCAGAAGGACGCTCAGCAGCTGGCCGTCCTGCGTACCGTTTTCTCGCAGCTGGACATCCCCGTGCGCGTCCACCCCGTGCCGATCGTGCGCGCCGAGGACGGCGTCGCCCTGTCCAGCCGCAACCAGTACCTGAGCGATGAGGAACGCATCCGCGCCCGTGCGCTCTCGCGCGCGCTTCGTCGCGGTGCCGAGGCCGCCGAGGCCGGGGCGCAGCCTGCGGACATCGTGTCCGAATGCCGCTCGGTCATCGAGGCCGAGGGCGGCATTGACCTGGACTACATCGCGCTCGTGGACGCGGGGACCTTCGAAATCCTTGCGGGCACCGAGTCCGTGCCCGTCGGCGAGGGGGCTGCTGCTCCCACGATCCTGTCCGACGGCTCGCGCGAGGGACGCATCCTCATCGCCGCCAAGGTGGGCACGACCCGCCTCATCGACAACATGGAGGTGCCGCTGCGCGGTGCCTCCACACCCGTCGGCCTCGCCGAGCGTGCGGGGGACCTCGCATGATGGAAATGACCCGCGAGATGGCGATCGGCAAGATCCACCGCGCCGTCGTCACCGGCGCCGACCTGCATTACGTCGGGTCGATCACGGTGGACGAGGACCTACTGGACGCCGCGAACATCGTTTCCGGGCAGAAGGTCGACATCGTCGACGTCAACAACGGCGAGCGCCTCTCGACCTACACGATCGCGGGTGAGCGAGGCAGCGGCACGATTCAGCTCAACGGCGCGGCCGCCCACAAGGTGACCGTGGGCGATCTGGTCATCATCATGGCTTACGCCCAGGTGCCCGAATCGCTCGTGCGCCGGGTCAAGCCGTCCGTCGTCTTCGTCGACGGCTCCAACAGGATCGTCAGCGCCGGCGACCATGCGGGCACGGTTCCGGAGGACTCGCAGCGGGCTCGCGAACTGGGCTTGAAGAGCTCCGGCGTCTGACCAACGCTTGACAGCACGGGCAAGCGCCCACTGGTGACAGTGGGTGCTTCGTGTATCTGGGGCCCTTTTATGTGCGCGTTAACCCAAGTGGAGGCGGTGTGGGTGCCCTGCCTCCGTTGCCACCAGTGGGGCCCAGCTGCCGTGAAGAGGTGACGCCAGAGCCGAGGCAGGCACAACATGCGCAACTTTACGTCCGAAACGCGCGCTAGAATGAAGCCAAAACATGCGCTAATGTCTGTCCAAAACATGCGCTGAAATGTGGCCAAAACATGCGCTACAACAGCTTCATGTGCTACTTTTTGCTTGAAAGAGAGGGAAAATGTACCGGTCGCGTATTCTTGATCATAGCGTCGAATCTGCATTGCGAACCTCGGGTGGTGTGCTGATCGATGGTGTCCGTGCGTCCGGCAAGACGCAGACGGGGCGCCACCACGCCGAATCGGTCGTGATCCTCGATGATGGTTCGCCTAGTGTTGCAGCTGCTCTCCAGGTGGATCCGCGCTTGCTGCTCGAGGGCGAGACTCCGCGCCTCGTTGATGAGTGGCAGCTGGCACCCGAGCTGTGGAATACGGCCAGGCATGAGATCGATCGGCGTGGCATGAAGGGCCAGTTCATTTTCACCGGGTCATCGGTTCCCGCTCAGGATGCGATGCGACACTCCGGTGCACACAGATTCGTGCGTCTGCGGATGCGCCCTATGACTCTCGAAGAGCGTGGGCTAGGAGTTGGAACCGTCTCGCTCGGGGGCCTCTTCGACGGTGATTTGCCCACCCCTGCTCTCACCTCGCCGATGGATGTTCCCACAATGCTCTCTGCCCTCGTGCATGGAGGGTGGCCAGCAGACCTTGATTTGGCAGAGAAGGACGCCCAGCGTAATCTGCGCGCGTACCTTGAGGATGTTGCTGTCAGTGACATTGCGCGCCTGGATGATGAACCGCGCCGTAACCCACGAACAGTGACAGCTTTGCTGCGCTCGCTGGCGCGCAACCTGTCGTCCGAGCTGAAGCTGACAACGATCGCGGCGGATATGCGAGGCGTCGGTGATATTCAGCCGCGTACCGTTAGCGGGTACATCGGTTCGTTGGAACGTATCTTCCTTGTCGAGGAACAAGACGCGTGGTCTCCACAGATACGCTCGAAGACTGCTATTCGCTCCGCCTCTAAGGTTCACTTTGTTGATCCGGCGCTGGCTGCTGCGGCCTTGGGAGCATCCTCGCGTAAGCTGCTCGCGGACTTGAACACGGCGGGACTCTGGTTCGAATCGATGGTCGTCCAGCACCTGCGCACCTACATGCAGGAGCTTGGGGGGCAGGTCATGCACTACCGAGATAAGGCGGGACGAGAGGTCGATGTGATTGCCGAGCTCCCTGATGGTCGATGGGGAGCGATTGAGGTCAAGCTCGGGCAACCCGCGATACCTGCTGGAGCCAAGAGTCTGATGCGATTCCTTGAGGTGGTTGACGATGAGCGCATGGGGGAGCCTTCCTTTGCTGCTGTCGTGACGGCTGATGGTCCAACGATGACGCTCGAGGGCGGGGTTACCACGTTCTCACTGGCCGCTCTCACCGCCTCATGAACGAACGTCGGGGAGTCCCACTGACAGCGCGAGAAGGAAACGGGCCGAACGCTTCGTGATCTGCCCAACCGGGCCCCTGCCTCGTCGCGGGGCCAAATCCCGGTACGATAGGCGCATGACCGATTCTTCTACGCCCACGCAAGCACCCGCAGACGACACCCCCGAGCAGGTCAAGGTTCGCGCGGCCAAGCGCGCCCGCCTCATGGAGGCCGGCATTCCCGCCTACCCCGTGCGCCTGCCGATCACCACCACCATCAAGGCGGTGCGCGAGAAGTACGCTCACCTCGAGGCCGGCGAAGAGACCGAGGACTACGTGGGCCTGGCGGGCCGCGTCATCCTCGCGCGCAACGGCGGCAAGCTGTGCTTCGCGACCCTCATGGACGGTGAGGGCAACAAGATTCAGGTCATGCTCTCCGCCGCCTCCGTCGGTGCCGAGTCCCTGGCCGCCTACAAGAACGACGTCGACCTGGGCGATCACCTCTTCGTCCACGGCCGCGTCATCTCCTCGCGCCGCGGCGAGCTGTCGATCTTCGCGACCCCCGCAGAGGTCACGCCCGAGGCACAGGCCGCCTACGACGCCGCGCCCACCGCGCTGCCCGCCCCCGATGCCTCGTGGGCCATCGCCTCCAAGGCGATCCGCCCCCTGCCCAAGACCTGGACCACCGAGGACGGCGAAGAGATCACCCTGTCCGAGGACCAGCGCATCCGCCGCCGCGAGCTTGACCTGATCACGCGCCCCGCCGCGCGCGACATGATCCGCATTCGCGCGGCCGTCAATCGTTCGATCCGCGAGAACTTCTTCCGCCGCGACTACATCGAGCTCGAGACGCCGATGCTGCAGGCGATCCACGGCGGTGCTGCCGCGCGTCCCTTCGTCACGCACATGAACGCGCTCGACACCGATCTCTACCTGCGCATCGCGACGGAGATCTACCTCAAGCGCGCGGTCGTCGGCGGCGTGGACCGCGTCTTCGAGATGAACCGCAACTTCCGCAACGAGGGCATGGACTCCTCCCACAGCCCCGAGTTCACGTCTCTGGAGGCCTACGAGGCCTACTCGGACTACAACGGCATGGCCGAGCTGACGCGTGACCTCATCCAGCAGGCTGCGCGCGACGCGTTCGACCTGTCTGAGGGCGAGGAGATCGTCCGCCTGGCCGACGGCACCGAGTACGACTTGTCGGGGCAGTGGGATCGTATCGACCTGTACGGTTCCACCTCCGAGGCCCTGGGCGAGGAGATCACGGTGGAGACGCCGCGCGAGACCCTCGTCAAGTACGCCGAGCGCATCGGCCTGGAGGTCGACGACTACGCGGTCTCCGGCAAGATCGTCGAAGACATCTTCGAGGAGCTCGTCGCCTCCAAGCTGTGGGCGCCGACCTTCGTCTACGACTTCCCGGAGGACACCTCCCCGCTGACCCGCTACCACCGCTCGCGCCCCGGCCTGACCGAAAAGTGGGACCTGTACGTGCGCGGCTTCGAGACGGGCACCGCCTACTCCGAGCTGGCTGACCCGGTCGTCCAGCGCGAGCGCTTCGAGGCGCAGGCACTTGCGGCCGCCAACGGCGACCCCGAGGCCATGGTCATGGACGAGGACTTCCTCGTCGCCATGGAGCAGGGCTTCCCGCCGTGCGGCGGCATGGGCATGGGCATCGACCGCCTGCTGATGGTGCTGACCGGCCAGGGCATCCGCGAGACGATCCCGTTCCCGCTGGTCAAGCGCCTGGGCTGACGTTAGACGCGAGAGGGCCCCGGCCTCGTTCCCTGTAGGAGGGACGAGGCCGGGGCCACTTCGTGCGTTCGCGCGGTCGCGGGCTTAGACGAAGGAACGCCGGGACGACATGCGCGTGTGGACGAGGTCGAGGAGCTCGTGCGCGGCGCCGTCGTCGAGGACGAGGTCGGTGGCGACCCCCGCGCGCAGGGCTCCCAGCAGCGGGAGTGCCTTGGAGGTGCCGGAGACGACGCACAGGCGGCGCGGGATCTTCTTGAGCGTGGATGGGCATGGGCCGGACGCGCGGTCGTTGAGGTGCATGTTCGTGGAGCCGTCCTCGCGGATGAGGACGGTGCACACGTCGCCGACGACGCCGTCGTTTTGCGCTGCGGCGATCTCGTTGGGGTCGAGGAATCCGCCCGAGTAGACGTGGGAGGGTAGGCGTGCGGACATTGATCCCACGCCGAACAGGGCGACGTCGGCGCTGTCGATCGTGTTGAGGACCGACTGGACGGAGCGCTCGCGCCAGAGCGCTTCCTTCGTGTCCGCGTAGTCGAAGAAGGCGGGGACGGGGAAGTTGACGATGCGCCCGCCGATGGCCTTAGCGGCTCGGGCGATGATGGCCTCGGCGTAGGGCATGCCCGACTCGGTGGCCGTTGCCGCGCCGTTGAGCTGGACGACGGTGGAGCCCGGGAAGGACACGTGGGGCATTGCGCGCGTGACCTCGGCGGTCGTGTTTCCCCAGGCGATGCCGAGGGTGACGCCGGGGAAGAGCATGTCGACGAGGTGTTCGGCGGCGACCAGTGCAACGTTGTGCAGGCGGTTGACCTCGGTGTGCACGTCGTGAACGGGGACGACCGAGACCTGGACTCCGAACAGGTCGGCGATCTGGCCGGCGAGGGTGCCTTTCAGGCCGGGGGATGCGGACACGGAAATGCGTACGAGGCCGACTTCTCGCGCGTGGGCGAGGAGTCGCGAGACCGAGGATCGCGATATCTGCAGGTGGTGGGCGATTGTTTCCATCGTCTGGCCCTGGAGGTAGTACATCGAGGCGGCCTCGTGAGCCTGTTCGTCACGTATTGTCACGTTTTCTAGTGTGCCATGCACAGGCGTGCAGGTGTGTGACTTTCGAGATCAGATAGAGTGTCGGCCAATCTGGAACGATGCGTGGCAGATGACCAGGGTCACACCTGTAGGCTTGCACGGATGTGCACTCGGTTTGGGCTAACGTGCATCAAGTGCCATACTGTGACGTGACCCGCGAATCATATCCGAGCGGATACCGTTCGACGGTACACAGTTAGCGGTGGTACAACACCGGTGACCCGGTGCGAAGACGCGCCGGAGAAAGATAGGGAAACATGCTCACAACACTGCTCCCGGCAGCCGCCGATATGGCTGCCCCGACCACGGGCCAGCTTTTCTGGTCTGAGTTCCTCGGCACTGCCGTCCTCCTGCTCCTCGGTGGCGGCGTCGTCGCCACGAACCTCCTGCCCAAGTCCAAGGGCAAGGGCGGCGGCTGGCTGCTCATCAACTGGGGATGGGGCCTGGCGGTCTTCGCCGGCGTCTATGTTGCCTTCCGCTCTGGCGGCCACCTGAACCCCGCCGTCACTATTGCCAAGGCTGTCGGACACGCCTTCGACTCCTCCGTTGAGCTCGCCCCCGGCGTTGCGGTCAACACCACCAACATTCTCGTCTACATCGTTGCTCAGTTCCTCGGCGCCTTCGTCGGTGCGGTCCTGTGCTGGCTGACCTTCAAGAAGCACTTCGACGAGGATTGCGACCCCGCCCTCAAGCTGGGCGTCTTCTCCACCGGCCCCGAGATCCGCTCCTACGGTTGGAACTGCCTCACTGAGGCCATCGGCACCGCCGTCCTGATCCTGTGGGTCTACGTCTCCGGCTACACCGAAACTGCGATCGGCCCGCTCGGCGTCGCCCTCATCATCGTCGTCATCGGTAACTCGCTCGGTGGCCCCACCGGTTACGCCATCAACCCGGCCCGTGACCTCGGCCCGCGTATCGCTCACGCGATCCTGCCGATCAAGGGCAAGGGCGGCTCCGACTGGGGTTACTCCTGGGTTCCCGTCGTCGGCCCGATCATCGGCGCCATCGTCGGCACCGTCATCTACTTCCTCGCTCTCGCCTGAGAGTGAGTGCGCGGGCGAGGCCGGCGTGGCCTCGCCCGCGTGGAACCCCACCGCCGGGGTGACATTTTCTGGGACTGGGAAGTCCCAACAGCCGCGCAGGTGGCTAGGCGCGGCATACACAACGATGTGACAACGCCACCGAAAGGACACTCATGACCACCGAAAAGTTCGTTCTCGCCATCGATCAGGGCACCACTTCGACCCGCGCGATTATCTTCAACCACTCCGGCGAGATCGTCTCCGTCGGCCAGAAGGAATTCACGCAGATCTTCCCGAACCCGGGCTGGGTCGAGCACAACCCCATCGAGATCTGGGACACCACTCGTACCGTCGTCGCGGAGGCTCTGCAGAAGGCGGAGATCAACCGTCACCAGCTGGCGGCCGTGGGCATTACTAACCAGCGCGAGACCACCGTCGTGTGGGATAAGAACACCGGCGAGCCCGTGTACAACGCGATCGTCTGGCAGGACATGCGTACCTCCGACATCGTCAAGGAGCTCGAGGGCGACGAGGGCCCGGATCGCTTCCGCCAGATCTGCGGCCTGGGTCTGTCCCCGTACTTCTCGGGCTCCAAGATCAAGTGGATCCTGGACAACGTCGAGGGTGCACGTGAGCGCGCCGAGGCCGGGGACCTGCTCTTCGGCAACACCGACTGCTGGGTCCTGTGGAACCTGACGGGCGGCGTCAACGGCGGCGTTCACTGCACCGACGTCACCAACGCCTCGCGCACCATGCTGATGGATATCCGCACGCTCTCCTGGCGTGAGGACGTCTGCGAGATCTTCGGCATTCCGATGTCGATGCTCCCCGAGATCAAGTCCTCCTCCGAGATCTACGGCTACGGCCGCAAGAACGGTCTGCTCGTCGATACCCCGATCGCGGGCATTCTCGGCGACCAGCAGGCGGCCACCTTCGGCCAGGCCTGCTTCGAGAAGGGCATGGCGAAGAACACCTACGGCACCGGCTGCTTCATGCTCATGAACACCGGCACGGAGCCCGTCTTCTCCAACAACGGTCTGCTCACCACGGTGGCCTACAAGATCGGCGAGCAGCCGGCCGTGTACGCCCTCGAAGGCTCGATCGCCGTCGCCGGCTCGCTGGTCCAGTGGCTGCGCGATAACCTCGGCATGATCGTCAAGTCTTCGGACATCGGCGAGCTGGCCAGCACGGTCGAGGACAACGGCGGCGTCTACTTCGTCCCCGCCTTCTCCGGCTTGTTCGCCCCCTACTGGCGTTCGGACGCTCGCGGCGCGATCGTGGGCCTGACCCGGTACGTCAACAAGGGCCACATCGCCCGCGCCGTCGAGGAGTCGACCGCGTTCCAGAGCGCCGAGGTCCTCGACGCGATGAACGCCGACGCCGGCGTGCCGCTCAAGGAGCTCAAGGTTGACGGTGGCATGACGCACGACGACCTGGTCATGCAGTTCCAGGCCGACCTGTGCGGCGTCGACGTCGTTCGCCCGAAGGTCATTGAGACGACCGCTCTGGGTGCCGCCTACGCAGCCGGTATGGCCGTGGGCTTCTGGTCGGGCACCGACGATGTCGTGGCCAACTGGCAGGAGGGCAAGCGCTGGACGCCGTCCATGGAGCCGGCCGAGCGCGACCGCACCTACCGCCTGTGGAAGAAGGCCGTGACGCGTACGCTCGACTGGGTCGACGACGACGTGTTGTGACAGTCATTCCATAGACACTGACGAGGCCGGGGCTGCGTTGAGCGGTCCCGGCCTCGCCGCGCGCGGGAGGGGCGCGTTAGAACGTCTCGAAGGAGACGCGCGCGCCCCCGGCCTGGATAATGCGCGAAATGTCGCGGACTATGCGGGCGGAGCCGCACACGTAGTACGTGGCCTGGGGGTCGATGCCCTCGGCGTTCAGGTAGTCGGTGATACGCCCGTAAAACGTGCCGGGCGCCGCCTCGCGGCTGACGCATCGAATGAGCGGGGGCAGCGGTGTGCCCGCTCGGCCTGTCAGGTCGTCTTCCGTCCGTGAGTATCCGACGATGAGTATGTCGTCGTCGCGCTTGTCGGCCTCGAACGCTGCGAGGAATGGGGCGATGCCCGTGCCGGTCGCGATGAAAATGCGTCGGTGTGGTGCCTCGGCGTCGGTCGTGCTCCGGTCTGGCGTGACGAGCCAGTGGCCGTAGGGCAGCTCGAGGTCGACGTCGTCGCCGGGTGCGATGGTGCGAGCCCAGGAGGCGCCCGCGCCCTTCGTGCGCACGTCAACGAGGAGCCTGACGGTGCGCCCGGGGGCTGATGCGAGGGAGTACGGTCGCCATTCGAATGGAGAGACCCGAACGAGCGCGTACTGGCCCGCCTCCCACGTCGCGCACTCGGGGAGTGCGAGCGCGATCTCGCGAACTGTGGGGGTGATCCAGCGGGTGCTCTGTGCCGTCGCCCGATAGCGCCTCGCACCGGCGGCGCGTTCAGTTGCGGAGTCGTGGGAGAGTGCGGCGCGACCCTGGGGCCCACCCTGTCCGCTCAGTGAGCGCATGATGCGGGGATATCCGGCGGGCCCGAGCACCTTGCAGGCCGTGGACATGCCAGCCAGGGCGGCGCCCACGATGCCGGGCATTCCGGCGTCCTGCCCGGTCAGGAAAAGACCGTCGATGGGGGTCGAGGGGGAGGTCAGGTCCGCGGTGAAACGCTCGGGCGTGAGGGGTAGTCCGTAGAAGCATCCGCCCTCGTGTGATGTGAAGTGTTCGATCGTGAGCGGGGTGCCAACCTCGACGAAGCGCACACTGTCCTTGAATCCGGGTATGGTCGTGTCCGCGAGGTCGATGAGTCCGCGTGCCATCGCCGACGTTAGGCGTTCGTAGTCCGCCCCGCGCATCCCCGGCCTCGTTCCTGACCATCGGTCGAAGGCCTCCGGTCGGGCGAAGGAGACGATTTCCGCGGTCGCGTGGCGGTCTCCGGCTTTGATTCCCGGGAACGAGATGAAGGCTGATTGAGGGCGTCCCTGGCACAGGTCCTCGGTCATCTGCTCCAGGTCGTCGGGTCCCCGGCCCTTATTGACCCAGACGTTCGAGCCGTCCACGCCGGCGGGGTAGTGGTCGAGTGTGAGGTAGACGGTCACCGCGGAGCCCCCGTGCCCGAGGCGGGCGACGTGTTCGCGGACACATGCAGTGAGCGCGCCGATCGGACCGGTCGCCCGCAGTAGCTGGGTGTAGGTTTCGCGCGCGCCGACGCCGGAAATCACGATGGGAGCACGCTCCTCGTAGGAGATGGGAGCGGGACCGCTGCGATCGGTGACGCGCACACCCACTGCTCGCCCGTCCTCGACGAGGATGTCGTCGACGTCCTGGCACAGGCGAATCTCGCCTCCGGATGCGCGGATCCGCTCCTCGATCATGCGCGCGATCTGCCCGCTTCCGCCGCGTGGGAACCATGCGCCATCCATGTAGTGGCACACGATCATCGCGTGGGCAACGAACGCGCTGCGAGCGGGCTCGACCCCGTAGTCGCCCCAATGCGTGGTGAGGAGGGCGCGCAGGGCCGGGTCGTGGAAGCGGCGCTCCATGTAGTGCTCTGTCCGTTCCAGGGCACATCCTGCCCGCAGGCGCAGCGCGAGGCGAATGGCGGGGGACGCCTGTGGCGGGACCATCTCGGCCATGTAGCGCAGCGACATCCACGAATAGGCGCGCGTCACGTCCCGGCAGTAGCGTCGAATGGCTCTCTTCTCGCGTGGAAACAGGGAGATCAGGAGGCGTTGGTACTCCTCGATACTGGATGGGATTGTGACGTCGAGGCCGTGGTCGGGGAGGACGAAGCGGTCATAGCCCGTCGGCATTCGGTTCCACGTGAGCGCGCCGCCGGTGAGGTAGTCAAACAGCTGGCGTGGGCGGGATCCCGGGTGCATGTCGCCGACGTAGTGCAGCCCGACATCCCAGGAAGCGCCCATCCGGCGGAACGAGTGGGTGAGACCGCCGGGGGTGTGGTGCTTTTCGAGGACGAGCACGCGCGCTCCCGCGGTTCCGGCAAGGAGGCCGGCCGTCGTGAGCGAGCCGATGCCCGAGCCGATAATGATCGCGTCATACATGGAAACTCCCAAAACTAGACAGTGTCTACTTATGACAACATGTGCGCTAGACGCTGTCAAGTTTGGCTGCTGTCTCGGTTACACTGAGTCCATGACGCGCTCTACGAAATCCGAAGGACTGCGCGAGGCGATCCTCGCGATCAGTCGCGATCTCCTCAACGAGGGCGGGCCCTCCTCCCTGTCCATGCGCGAAGTGGCTCGTCGTGCGGGCTGTACGCACCAAGCTCCCTACCACTACTTCCAGGGGCGCGAAGGAATCCTCGTGGCGCTTGTCGAGGAGGGATACCGCTCACTCGAACGGTCGCTGTGCGAGGCCAGGGAGTACAGCGAAGGCGCGTCGCCGCAGGATGTGACACGAGCCGCCGGACACGCCTACCTCACGTGCGCGCTGGCGAACCCCGGGGTCTTCCGGATCATGTTTCGATCGGATATGTACGATGCGGCCGCGCATCCGGGACTAGCGCAAGCCAGCATGGCGGCACGCTCCCAGCTGCGATCGTTGGCGCGCATCGCTTATGGGACCGACGATCCACACGCGGAAGTGACCCTGTGGGCATACATTCACGGCCTCGCCACTCTCGTCCTTGATGGGCCGCCGGCCCTCGGCAGCGGAGGCGACGCGCAGCGCTTCGCCCGCCACACCATCGAATCGCCCTTCTTTATCGACGGAGTGACGGGTGAATGATGGGCCTTGTGCCTATGAGGGGAAATGTCTAGGACCCAAGGCCGATCAGGGCCAGGCAATCGTCGGTTACTCTAATTCCATGGAAAACCCTAATGATCAAACGACATACCTCGTCGTAGATGGCGAGAATATTGATGCGACGCTGGGCCTTTCTGTCCTCGATCGTCGCCCGAATCCCGAGGAGCGCCCCCGCTGGGACCGTGTCCTCGAGAGCGCGCACGGCCGCTGGGGCCAGAAGGCCAAGGGCCTATTCTTCCTGAATGGTTCGTCCGGCTTCCTGCCGATGGGCTTCGTTCAGGCGCTCACGGCCATGGACTACTCGGTAATTCCCCTGGCGGGTCCCGCCGAGATGAAGGTCGTCGACGTTGGCCTCCAGCGCACCATGGACGCGATCGCGCAGCTCGGCACGGGCGACGTCATCCTGGCCAGCCACGACGCAGACTTCCTGCCCCAGATCGAGACCCTCCTCGACCAGGGTCGCCGCGTCGCGGTCATGTGCTTCAAGGAATTCCTCTCCTCCCAGCTCCACGAGCTGGAGGAACGAGGCCTGGAAATCATCGACCTCGAATACGACGTGCACGCCTTCCAGGTGCGCCTGCCCAGGCTCCACATCATCGACATCGACGACTTCGACCCGATGGCCTTCCTGTAAGCCTGAGAGGCGCGCGACGCGCAGCGCAGAGATACCAAACGAGCCGGGCGGCCCCGCGAGGGGCCGCCCGGCTTATCTATGCCTGGATGAGCGACGAGGCCGCGTGGCTCACGCCTGCGTGTTCTTACCCTTGAGGGCGGCCAGGCGAGCCTCGATCTCCACCTGCGAGGAGTCGGTCTGCAGCTCAGCGAACTGGGCATCCAGCGACGATGAGGCCAGTTCCATCTTGCCCTGGGCGAGAGCCTCCTGCTGGCGCACGCGATCCTCGAAACGACCGAGTTCGCTCGTGGGATCCAGGATGTTGATGGAGTTGAGGGCGTCGGTCACCTGTGCCTGCGCCCGCGCGGTCTTCTCGCGGGCGATCAGCTGGTCACGGCGGGTCTTGAGCTCGGAGAGCTTATCCTTCATCTGAGCGAGACCGGTCTTGAGGCGCTCGGCAACATCACGCTGAGAAGCGAGAGCGGGTTCCTCGGTCTTGACCTCGTTCTCGAACTGGATCTGCTTACCGAGAGCGACCTTAGCCAGGTTATCCCACTTATCGGCTCCTGCCTCGTCTCCGGCGGCGCGCAGCGAGTCAGCCTTCGCGGAAGCAGCGGCCGCCTTCTGGCCCCAGTCAGCAGCTGCCTTGACGTCCTCCTCGTAGTCACGCTCCGCCATGCGCAGGTTGCCCAGCGTCTGAGCGATCGCGTTCTCGGCCTCGATGATCGAGTTGGTGTAGTCGCGGATGAGCTGGTCGATCATCTTCTGCGGGTCCTCGGCCTTGTCGAGGAGCGCGTTGATGTTCGCCTTGGCGAGCTGAGCGATGCGGCCCAGGATCGTCTGCTTTTCGGCCATGATGTTCTCCTTTGTGGGGTGGTGCGCATGTGCGCGGGTTGTGCGCGAGGAGAGAGCCTCGCTGGTCTTGGTGGGTGAACTACTGTGAGTCCGAACCGGATGGTGGACCGGTACGTGTCGGGGAGGGCGTCGTCGTCACGGTGTGCGCGTCCCTCCCGATTGGCGCCCGGCGGTGCGCAGCGGATCAAGCGTGGCGTTCAGCTTGGCTTCCGTGGCGCGCGCGTGCTCGAGCGCGTCGAGCGGATTGTCGTTGTGAATAAGGGCCTCCTGTGCCCGTGCGATCGCCGCACGAGCATCGGTGATGAGGGGAGCGAGCAGGGTCTGGTCGGTCTGGAGGTTGTCAGCCTCCTCAATACCCGAAGAGAGGGACGCGATGGTAGCGCCAAGACGATCCTCGATGTTATCCAGATCGAGTTTTGCCGTGAAGATCGCGTTCGTTTCGTGGTAGGCCATGAGGAGTGCTCGTTCGGCAGTATCGACTGCGGAAGCTGCGAGTTCGGCGTCCGTGTCAATGATTGCCTGGGCGGACTCAATGGCGCTGCGCGCAGAGGTGAGCAGCGACGCGGCCTTGTCGGGATTGTCCTCGAGTGCAGCCAGTACCGTGCCGGGGTAAATGCTGGCAATGGTCGCCAGCTCCTCCCTGGAGCGCTCGACGTCAGCCAGCTCTTCGGTCAGGCGCTCCTGGGCTTCAGTCAGGCGAGTGGGCAGAGCGGTGCGCTCGGAACGCTTCGTGCTGAAGGGAGCCTGAGCATCGCGCAGAAGGCCGAGGTGCGTGTCGAGATCGCTGACCATCTGTGACGCTAAGCTCTTCTTAGTCGCTGGGTTGTACGTCGCGTGGCACTGCTTCAGAAGGGCGTCCCCGCGAGAGAGCGCCTCCTTCGCCGCCTTGATGCGGTTACGGAACTGTTCGGTTGCCGCGATACCGAACTGTGCGCGGGCGTAGTCCCATTCCTTTTCGGCGTCGCGTACTTCCTGATCGGCTTGGGACAAGCGATCACTCGCCTGCTGGACCGCCCTGTCGGCATCTCGCTGCGCGGCCTTGTCCTCGCGCTCATCCCTGCGGCGCGATATGCGCCATGCGGCCGTTTCAATTTCTATGGCTTGTTTTTCTTCTTCTCGCTGCTTGGTCCACAGTTCGAAGAAAATGCCGATCACAAAGAGGAAACCCACGCCGAGGAATGCGAGAACGGTCTTGATTTTGTCGTACTTGGTTTCCTTTGTCAGATCCTGGTTATATGCCTCGCGGCGGGAGGCAATTTCCTCGGCCGTGTAGTAGGAGTTGCTAAGGTCGCTGATGAAGGCTGTTGGGCCCGCAGCTGCTTCCTCGGGGGTGAGCGGGGTCGACTTGTATGCCCGACGGGCTGCCGATAGTGCACTCTTAATGTAACCTTCGGTCAACACATTGCCGCGTATCAACCGAGCCATCTCGTTGCCAACGCAGTAGACGTCCGTTCCGTCCTCATATCCGACAACGTAGAGGATGACCTTGTCGTTGTGCTCGATATTGGCGAGGGTGGACTGGCACCACTTCGCCGGTTCCTGGTCGGAAAAGTTGGGGACGATGACGATGTAGACAGGAACGGAATACTTGGAGTCGAGGGATTCTGCGCGGGTCTCGATCTCCGCGCGCTGCTCGTCGCTGAGGAAGCCGTCCGAATCGGTGACGTATCCGCTCGGCGTGAGCGGCTCGGTCGCAAATGCTGGCGCGCCAACGACAAGCATCGCGGCCGTCATAACGGCTGCGATACCCATGCGTCGAATCCGTGGCACGCGATCCTCCTTGGTGAGTGGCGAACAGATAAAAATACATGATTGCGGATGATAATGTCCACATAATCTTGTAGGGTCTGTCACATTATGTCGATCTGTGATGAGTGTATACGACGATCAGGTACGGGTGACAGTTGCGCCTACACGGACGGGGGTAAGCAATGGGTCGTCGAACGCCTCCTCTAGTGTCGCCCTGGCGCTGCAATCGCTCGCTCAGCGAGCGTCGTGGCGCGCGAGGCCGCTGCGCTTGCCTGCAGGGGATCTTCGTCGAGGGCTTCGCGTGCCGCGGTCATCGCTTGCTCGGCCTCGCGCATCAGCTTGTTCACGTCGAATAGAGCCGACCCTTCGTGCCTGTTCAAGTGCTCGCGAGCCCGGGTCAGGGCAGCATCGGCATTGCGGATGTCGCGCTCGGCGGTCTCTCGCGCCCCGCGCTGCGCGCCATCCTGAGTCGTCAGGGGTGCGAGCAGAGCCTCCAGCCGGAGCTCCACATCGCGCAGGCTCTCGAGAGCGCCGAGGGGGTCCTCGTCACTGACCAGCGCGCGCTGGCCCTGGGAGATGGCGGCCTCTGCCTCGTCCAGAAGGGGGCCGAAGGGAGCGGCGGCGGAATCGAGGTTCTTCGCATCCGAGAGGGACTGAGACACGGAACCGATGGAAGCGGCGAGCTTCTCGCGGAATGTATCGAGGTCGGTCTTTGCGGAGAAAATGGCATCCGTCTGCGCGTTTGCCATGGACAGTGCGCGCTGGGCGGTATCCAGTGCGGAGGCTGCGCGGGTGGCGTCGGTGTCGAGATGCGCGCCGGCCGTCTCCAACGCCGCACGAGCGGACTCCAGCAGTTGTTCCGCGCGCTGCGGATTGTCCTGGAGGGAAGCGAGCATGGATGCGGGGTAGAGGCCCGCGATGCTCGTCAGCTCTTCCTTCGCGCGCTCCAGGTCAGCGAGTTCCTCGACGAGGCGCTCGCGGGCATCGGCGACCTGCGCGGGAAGCGATAGCCGCTTCTCGCTCTGTGCGGCGAACTCCTGGCGAGCATCCTGGAGCGGCGGAAGGTTCTTGTCGAGATCCGCCGTGATTGTCGAGGCGAGGCGTCGCTTGGTGTGAGCGTCTGGGGTGAGCTCTATCTGTTCGTAGGTGTCGAAGCCCCGTGCAATCGCATCCTTTGCTGCCTCGAGGCGGTGCCCGTACTGTTCGGTCGCAGCGCTACCGAACTGGGCGCGAGCGTAGTTCCAGTCCTCTTCCGCGCCGCGCACCTGCTCCTCGGCCTCCGACAGGCGCCGCCTGGCCTCCGCAGCGGCCCTCAGGGCGTCGCGCCGCACGGTGTCCACGATCGGGGTGCGATCCTCGGCCTCCGGGGTACGATACGTGGTCTCAGTAGTGGGTTCGTCGTCTCCGTTCAATTTCCGCCCCCACACCCATACGTTGGAGACAATGGCGATCACAATGACCGCAGATATGAGGATGTTAGCGCCGCGCTTCCTCTTCTTTTCTTCCTGCTCTCTTTCTTCCCTCGCCTTTTTCTCTTGTTCCTGGCTCTTGCGGTGGCTGGCAGCTAGATCCGCGCTGAAGTCATATGAGCTGCGTAGGTCGCGAATGAAGGCCTCGGCACCTGCCGCTGCCTCTTCGGGGGGCAATGGCGTTGTTTTGTACTTGCGATGGGCGGCACTGAGCGCGCTGTCCATCATTATCCTGGTGCTGTAATCCGACATCTCCCGAGCCATTTTCGCGTCCGTGCAGAACGCATCCGTGCCATCCTCGTAGGAGACAACGTAGAGGATGCCTTTTTCGCTTGTGCGTGATTGCTTGAGGGTAGCCTCACACCAAGCGGACGGTTTCTGACCAGAGAAATCGGGGACCACGACGACGTCGATGATCGTGTTGTACGTGGTATAGAACGCCTGCGCGGGAGACTCGATCGTTGCGCGTTGCTCGTCGCTCAGGAAAGAGTCCGGATCGGTGACGTGTCCCTCTGTGGTGAGGGGCTCGGTTGCGAATGCGGGCGTGCCGCCGACGAGCAGCGCAACCGCCATGATGGCGACGAGGCCGAGGCGTCGGATCCGTGACACGTTGCCCTCCTGTTCGTCGGGAACTGATAAACGCTCGCTGCGGGTCACGGGGTCAGAAACTGCCGGAGGCCGACGACCATCCGGAGTCGGAGCTCCCGCTGCCCCAATCGGAGCCGCCCGAGCCCCAGTCGGAACCGCCGCCCGAGGCGAAGGACCAGCCGGAGCCGGAGGAGCGCGATCCGCTGCGGAAGGGATCGAAGTCATCGTCGTCGTAGTGGTGATGGTGATAGTGATGGTGAGACCCGGCGTTCGAGAACAGAGTCGACCACAGGAGGAAGTCGCCCAGCGAGGATCCGGTGAAGGATCCGTTGTTGCCCGTGGGCTGTCCCCACGTGCCGCCGACGTTCTGGATCGGCGTCGCCATGACGTTATCGGCGAGGGCGCGCGCGTTTGTTGCATGGGACATCGCAGCATCGGGGTCCTCGTCGAGCGCGTCGCGTGCGCTGCTGAGGGCAGTCTCCGCGTCGTTGAGCGTGGAACGGACATTCAGGTCGATGGCGCCTCGCCGACCCTGCACGTAGCGCTGTGCCTGGGCCACGGCCGAGTCCGCCAGGGAGATTTGCGCCTCCGCGGCGGCGTACGCCTTCTGGTAGGCCTCCTCCTTCGTGCGCAGTGGCTCGAGCGCAGCGTCGAGTGTCGCCTCGGCCATGCGCAGATGCTCGAGAGCGGCGAGCGGATCACCGTTGTTTGCCAGCGCGGCCTGCGCCTCTTTGATTGCGGCCCGCGCGTCGGCCACCATCGGATCGAAGACGGTCGGATCCGTGTCCAGGTTGTCGACGTCTGTGATGTCCGAAGAAATGGAGCTGATCGCGGCGACGAGGCGATCGCGGATGGCGTCCAGGTCGGACTTGGCGGAGAAAATCGCGTCCGTCTGGTGTTTTGCCATCGTCAGGGCGCGCAGGGCGGTGTCGAGGGCGCTTGAAGCCCGTGCACGGTCGGTGGATACCGCCGCGTCGGCGGCGTCGAGTGCACTGCGAGCCGAGGTAAGCAACGCCGAGGCCTGCTCCGGATTGTCCTGGAGGGACGCGAGCATCTGCGTCGGGTACAGGGACGCGATGGAGGCAAGCTCGGCCTTCGCACGTTCGAGGTCCGAGAGCTCTTCGGCGAGGCGTTCGCGTGCTTCGCTGATGCGCTCGGGGAGGGACGCCTGTTCGGCGCGTTTGGCCGCAAACGACGCCTGGATGGCGCTGAGCGGGTTCATGTTGGCCCCCAGGTCGGCCATGATGGCGGTGGCCAGTCGCAGTTGCTCGGCGGGTACGGGCGTCGAGTTCATCTGGGATTGTGCGCTGAAACCGCGGGAGACAGCCGCCTTACCGATGTCGATCGCCTGGGCAAAACTATCGGTGGCGCCGAGGCCGAACTGGGCACGAGCGAAGTCCAATTCGTCTGACGCCGTGCGGATCTGTTCATCGGCAGCCAGGAGTTGGCGGTTCGCTTCCTGGACCGCCCGTGCTGCGGCTTGGGCGTCGACCTGCGCCGCCTGCTGCGCGACGACCCTGTTGCGCTTCGACGAGCGTGACACGGCGAAGCCGATGACACAAAAGCCGGCGACCAGGACGATGAGGAACAGGAAGATGGCGAGGATCGCGCCCATGCCGTCGCTGGAACTGGACTCGGAGGCCCTGGAATTGCTCGACGAACCTGAGCGCGATGGGCTCGAGGAGTTTGCGTTGACGAGAGTGTCGACGAAGGCGTTGACGCCCCTGGCGCCATCGGAGGAAGTGAGCGGCTTCGACGACAGCTGAGCCTCCGAGGCCCTGACCGCGCTTTGGAGCACGGACGGGGAGGTCCCGTTGTAGACGCACGCGGCGTCGTGTCGCTCAGAGTAGGCGATGACGTAGACGATGGTTCCAGCGTTCAACGATGAACGCTGGACGGTCTGCTGGCACCACGTCTGCGCATCCATGCCCGACAAGTTTGCGACAAAGACGACGGAGACGTTCATGCCGTGGGACGCAGCCTTGCTCGTGGCTGACTCGACCGACGAACGGTCGGAGTGAGACAGCCATCCGTCTGGGTCTGTCACGCTTCCGTTGACGCTCAGGGGGGAGGCAGCGAAGGACGGGAGTCCGAGTGCAAGCAGTAGCGTGGTCAGCACAGCGACGAGGCTGAAGCGGCGGATTCGTGACACTGGGTCCTCCTGCGAAGTGGCGAACAGAGAAACATACATCACGCCACACGGTCCTGTCGAGCATGTGACGAAACCAGCGTCGCGTGATTGTTGCCCTGGGGTCAGTCTACGTGAAAGTTGGCTCTTCCTGGGATGAGCGGTGCTGTTCGCTACAGGCGTCGGCCCGTCTCCCACGCGCACGGGGAGAGCGCCCTATGATAGGGGGAGCCCATTGGGCTCACAGACTATTGAGAGAAGGAGGGGACTATGCCCACCGGTAAAGTGAGGTTCTTCGACGCGGATCGCGGTTTCGGTTTCATCGCAGGAGACGACGGGGCGGATGTCTTCCTCCACTCGTCCGCGCTGCCGGCCGACCACCCCAACCCCCGAGTGGGTGCTCGCGTGGAGTATTCGGTCGCCGACGGACGCAAGGGACCGCAGGCCCTGAGCGTGCGCTTCCTGAAGGAGACAGCTTCCGTTGCCCGAGCCAAGCGCCGCAAGCCGCAGGCGATGGTGCCCGTCGTCGAGGACCTGATCAAGCTCCTTGACTCGTCGAGTGCCGCCCTGCGTCGCGGATCGTACCCGGACAACGCGACCAAGATCGCGAAGGTGCTGCGCGCCGTCGCAGAGGAATTTGATGCCTAAAACTGTGGCCCGTGTGCGGGCAGTGAAGAAGGACGCCGTCCTCGAGGGTGCCGTCGACGTCGCGCGCGCTGGCGCCGAGGCCGTGGCCCATCCGCGTCCCGTCGGCGATCACGTCGGCTTCGAGATGGTGTCGGAGCGCCTGGGGACTCACTATTTCGCGTCGACTGACGCGGGGTACGTGGGCTGGTGCTGGGCCGTCACGGTCGCGCGCGTGCCGCGCGGGCGCGTCGCCACCGTGTGCGAGGTCGATATGACTCCTCGCGAGGGTGCGCTTCTCGCCCCCGAGTGGGTGCCGTGGGAGGAACGCCTGCGTCCCTCGGATATTTCCCGTGACGACGTCCTGCCCTACAAGGCGGAGGACGAGCGCCTTGAGCAGGGGTTCGAGGACACGAGCGATGACCCGGATCTGCCGATCGTGCGCGAGCTTGGCCTGGGGCGAGCCCGCGTCCTGTCGCAGGAGGGGCGCGATCAGGCGGCTAAGCGCTGGTACGATTCCGAGCGCGGGCCGAAGTCGGGGCGTCGCCCGCGTAACACCTGCTCTTCGTGCGGCTTCCTCATGAAGATGAGCGGCGACATGCGCACCATGTTCGGCGTGTGCGCGAACGAGTGGGCCACCGACGACGGGGCCGTCGTGTCCCTGGATCACACGTGTGGGTCCCACTCGGAGACCGACGTCCCCAAGAACGGCACGGCATGGCCGGTGCGCCCGTCGCGCATCAACGAGGGGGCGCTCGATGCGGAGCCGATGCCGCGCGTGTCGGAGGAGTCGAAGGCGGACGAGGCCGCGACGGGCGAGGCTGACGAGGCCGGAGCATCGGCGGCTTCCGAACAGGCCGACTGACGCCCGCTTCCGTGATGAACTGAGAGATAGCATCCGAGACCAGGTCTCGGGTGCTTTCTCAACAAGTGGGCATACGGCGATTTTGTTTGCGTGCTCGCCCCCGAAAAGGCACGATTGTTCAGTGAGCACACAAGAAAAAACCGCCCCATCCCACGGCGGCTTCGCACAGTCACTTGATTCGTTCTTCCAGATTTCCAAGCGCGGCTCGACGATCAGTCACGAAATCCGCGGTGGATTTGTCACCTTCTTCGCGATGGCGTACATCCTGGTCGTCAACCCGGCGATCCTGGGCAACGCCGTTCCCAAGGACGGTTCCATTACGACCCAGGGCATCGCTGCTGGCACCGCGCTCGTCGCGGGCATCATGACGATCCTCATGGGTGTCGTCGCGAACTACCCCCTGGCGCTCGCCGCCGGCCTCGGCCTCAACGCGGTCGTCGCCTTCACCCTGGTCCTTGGCGCCGGCCTCAGCTACGGCGAGGCCATGGGCATCATCGCCTGGGAAGGTATCCTCATCTTCCTGCTGGTTCTCACCGGCTTCCGCGAGGCCGTTTTCCGTGCGGTTCCCGCCGCCCTCAAGACCGCCATCACGGTGGGCCTGGGCCTCTTCGTGGCCCTCATTGGCCTCGTGAACGCGGGCATCGTGCGTACCGGCGCGACCCCCGTCCAGTTCGGTATCTCGGGCTCGCTCGACGGCTGGCCGGCCCTCGTCTTCGTGTCCGGCCTGTTCCTCATGATGATCCTCTACGTGCGCAAGGTAAAGGGCGCGGTGCTGATCTCGATCATCGCCTCCACGATCCTCGCAGTCATCGTTCAGGCCTTCACTCACCTCGAGCGTATTTCCGACACCAACCCGACCGGCTGGGGCCAGACCGTCCCCGAGCTCAAGGGTTCCCCGATCGCCGTTCCCGTCTTCGACACGCTCGGCAAGGTGGATCTGTTCGGCGGCTTCGGCAAGCTCGGCGTCGTCTCCGTGATCCTGCTGGTCTTCTCGCTCATGCTCGCGGATTTCTTCGACACGATGGGCACCATGGTGGCCGTCGGCGCCGAGGGTAACCTGCTGGACAAGGACGGCAACCCCCCTAAGACCCGCCAGATCCTGATCGTCGACTCCCTGGCCGCGGTGGCCGGCGGCGTCGGCGGCGTCTCCTCGAACACTTCTTACGTCGAGTCCGCCTCGGGCGTCGCCGAGGGTGCTCGTACAGGCCTGGCCTCCGTGGTCACCGGCATCCTGTTCCTGCTGTCGACCTTCCTGGCGCCCCTCGTCGAGCTGGTTCCGACCGAGGCCGCCTCCACGGCCCTCGTGTTCGTCGGCTTCCTCATGATGACCCAGGTGACCGGCATCGACTGGGATTCGCCGGAGGTTGCGATCCCCGCCTTCATGACCATCGCGTTCATGCCCTTCGGCTACTCCGTCTCCGTCGGCATCGGTGTGGGCTTCGTGACCTACGCGGTTATTCAGCTCGTCAAGGGCCAGGCCCGCAAGGTCCACCCGCTCATGTGGGTGGTCTCCGCTCTGTTCGTCATCTACTTCCTGATAGGTCCGATTCAGCGCCTCCTTGGCGTCGCCTGATTCGTCACCCTTCGCACCCTTCCCGCCCCGCCGGAGCCTTCCTCCGGCGGGGCGGTCGTATCCTGGGAAAATACGCCGAGGAAGGATGAGCGCCGGTGGGCGCCCCGGCCTCGTTCGGTGCCTGCAGTGAGAGAGGGAGGATTGGCGTGTCAGCAACATTCGCGTCCATGCGCTACGTGAACTACCGGTATTGGTTCGTCGCCTCCCTGATTGCCTCGACCGGCGCGTGGCTTCAGCGCGTCGCCCAGGACTGGTACGTGCTGACGGTCCTCACTGATCACGACGCCTCGCAGGTTGGCGTGGTCACCGCCCTGCAGTTCCTGCCGATCATCCTGTTTTCGGCGTGGGCGGGAGTCCTCGCGGATCGCATCCCCGGGCGCCGTCTCCTGCAGTGCACGCAGACGGGGGTCGGCCTCGTCTCCCTCATCATCGGCGTCGTTGTGCTGACGGGGACGGGCGAGCTCTGGCACCAGTACATCCTGGCCTTCATTTCGGGGACGATCTCCGCCATCGATACCCCGGCGCGCCAGGCCTTCGTGGGCGAGCTCGTGCCTCAGGACAAGATGGCGAACGCCGTCGCCCTCAATGCGACCGCCTTCCACACGGCGCGCTTGATTGGCCCGGCATCGGCGGGTTTCTTCATCGACTGGTGGGGTATTGGTCCGGTTTTCGTCATCGACGCGGTCATGTTCCTCGCCCCTGTCATCGCGCTGGCGCTCATGCGAGGCGACCGACTGTATCCGCGCACGCTCGTGCCGCGCGCCCGCGGCCAGCTGCGTGAGTCCGTGATCTACGTGCACAGTCGCACCGACATTCGCATTATTCTCGCGCTGATCTTCGTTGTGAGCGCCCTGGGCATGAACTTCCAGATGACGAGCGCTCTCATGGCCACGACGGTGTTCGGCAAGGCGGCGGGCTCCTTCGGCATTCTTTCGACCTTCATGGCCTTCGGTTCGATTCTCGGATCCACGGGAGCTGCGCGCCGTGCTCCTCGCCTGCGCACGATTCTCATGGGTGCCGCCTTCTACGGGACCGCCGAGATCCTGCTGGGCCTGTCGCCCTCGTACTGGTGGTTTGCCCTCCTGTCGATTCCCACAGGCTTTGGCATGTTGACGATGAATACGAGTGCGAACGCCCTCGTACAGACGCGCACCGATTCCGATAAGCGTGGCCGCGTCATGGCCCTGTATTCGCTCGTTTTCCTGGGTGCGACGCCGATCGGCTCGCCGCTCGTCGGCTGGGTGGGGACGATGTTTGGGGCGCGCTGGTCGATCCTGGTCGGCGGCATCGCATCGCTGGGCATCGCACTGGTGTGCGGCGTATGGGCGATGATCCACTGGAAGGGGCGCGTCGTGCGCCGCCGCTCGTTCCCGTGGGTGGGTATTGAAGCTGATTCCTCGGTGGACGCGCCGAGCCGTTCGATCGACGCCCTCTGACGGGTGCCACTGGGGAGTTTAGAGCACCCGCTCCAGACAGTAGTCGATGCAGGTGAGAAGGGCCTCCACGTCCTCGACCTCCACGCTCGGCCACGTGCCGATGCGCAGCTGGTTGGCGCCGACGCCGCGGTAGGCGCCGATGTCGACGATCCCTCGCGCGCGCAGGTGTGCGGCCAGCTCGGCCGCGCTCACGGCCTCGTCGATCTCGATCGTGGCGGTCACGGGGGAGCGCCACGCCGGGTTCTCCACGAAGGGACGCGCGGCTAGGTTCGCCTCGGCCCAGTCGTAGATGAGGGACGAGGCCTGGGCGCAGTGGGCGCTCACGGCGCTCATGCCGCCGCGGCCGAGGAGCCAGCGCACCTGGGCATCCGCCATGATGATCGTCGCGAGCGCGGGCGTGTTGAGGGTCTGGTCCTTGCGCGAGTTCTGTACCGCCGCGGTGAGCGATAGGAACTGGGGGACCCAGCGCCCGTCCGAGCCCTCCTCGAGGCGATGTGCTCGCTCGATGGCGGCGGGGGAGAGGATGGCGACCCACAGGCCGCCGTCCGAGCCGAGAGCCTTCTGAAGAGAAAAGTAGTAGGCATCAACCTGCGTGAGGTCGACGGGCGCGGCGCCGGCGATCGACGTGCCGTCCACGAGGGTGAGTGCCCCCGGGGCCTCGACGCGGTAGACGGGGGAGGCGACGCCGGTGGAGGTCTCGTTGTGGGGGTAGGCGTAGGTGTCGACGTCATCGCGCGGGGTCACGGTAGCGAGCGAACCAAAGGCGGCCTCGTCGATGAGCGGATCGCTCAGGTGCGGCGCGCGGGTGGCTTCGGTGGCGAACTTCGCGCCGAATGCGCCCCAGGAGCCGAAGGCTGCGCGCGAGGAGATCAGGCAGGCGCAGGCTGCGTCCCAGAACGCGGAGGCGCCGCCGTTACCCAGGACCACCTCGTAGTCGTCGGGGACCGCGAGGAGCGTGCGCAGGCCGTCCTTGAGCGAGGCGACGACGTCTCGCACGGGCATGGCGCGGTGCGAAGTGCCCATCAGGAGCGGGGAGGAGAGCGCCTCGATCTGTGCGCTGCGCACCTTGGAAGGGCCGCAGCCGAAGCGTCCGTCGGAGGGAAGGAGGGCCTGGGGGATGTCGGGAAAAGCCACCATGACGACAGCCTAGTCCCCTGAAGCGAGGTATTTCCATCACGTTCATTAATCGAATTATCGTGAGCATCCACACGTCGACACGCCTGTTTTTCCGCATCAACGCGTCGTTCCACGTGCGCAAACGAAGGTGACCCTATTGTGTGTTTATTACATGCCTGATAAAGGAGGGCGTCATGGCAGACCTGATCGACACCACTGAGATGTATCTCAAGACCATCCTCGAACTCGAGGAGGACGGGGTCACCCCCCTGCGTGCGCGCATCGTCGACCGCCTGGGGCACTCCGGCCCGACGGTCTCGCAGACGGTCGCGCGCATGGAGCGCGACGGGCTCCTGCATGTGATGGGGGACCGCCGCCTCGAACTGACTGAGGCTGGCCGCGCACACGCCACCGAGGTGCTGCGCAAGCATCGCCTGGCCGAGCGTCTCCTCCTCGACGTGATTGGCATGGACTGGGTCCAGGTTCACGACGAGGCCTGCCGCTGGGAGCACGTGATGAGCGATGCCGTCGAGGCGCGCCTGCAGGAGCTGCTGAGCAACACGTCCGTGGACCCCTACGGCAATCCGATGCCTGGCTGTGAGCAGCTGGAGGGTGCTTATTCCGCCGAACTGGCGGTTCGTTCGCTCGAGGCCGGCGTCCTCACGCTGGCGCGCATCGGCGAGCCGATCCAGGCGGACGCGGAACTGCTGGCCTCCTTCGATGAGCTGCGTCTGCGTCCTGGCGCTCGCGTGGAGCTGTCGGCGCACGGCGACGTCGTGCGCGTCGCGGCCCTCGACGAGGCCGGGAACGTCCGCGGCTACCTGACGATGCCGATGGCGTTGGCGGCTCATCTCTTCGTGCGCGGTGAGTGAGCGCTCTTCGTTGACGAGGCCGGGGCGATAAGCCCCGGCTTTTGTCGTCTACGGGGTGTGTCTCGAATCGCGAAACGTGTGAGGGGGCGGGGTTTTTCCCGAGATTGCGGGACGCAAATGTCACGGAATGGTAACGATGAGGAGGGTCACTGTTACCAGAACGTGACATTGGCCGGTTGGTCAGGCTATAGTGAATACCGGTCATCAGACCACCCGCCTATCCGGCACCCGAAGTGAGACGACGGATAGAGCGGAAATTTCGTCTCACGCGGGGAACCCAACCGCGGCTCCTCGGAGCCTAGGGGTGAAGCTCGCCAGCCGAGCCGGACTTCCCGTCCGAACCCGACAGCTAACCTCGCAGGGAAACAGGGAGAACATGAGTGAAGACTTCTAAGCCTGCTCCGCGTCACCGCCTGGCACGTCGCCCGCTGACCGACACCATGGTCGAGGGCCTCAACGCCTCCACCGCAGCTCGTCCGATCGCCTTCGCGTCGGCAGCCGGTGTTGCGCTGACCGCGATCGCCGCCGGCGTTGCGAACGCCGCCCCGGCGACCCCTCAGTCTGAGCCGCAGAGCGCGGACCTGAACACCACGACCGTCGCGGTCGATGCTGTGACCACGGTTGAGGTTCCCGACATCGCATGGACCGCCGAGGAGGACGCGACCGCGTCCGCCACTGCCGAGGCCCCCGCACCGGCACCGGCTGCTACCACCGCGACTGAGCAGTCGTCCGATTCCGCTGCTTCCCGTTCGGAGTCCCGTTCCGACGCCACCTCGGGCGATATCTCCGCTCGTCAGGCCGCCGTGAACGCCTCGGGTTCGGATATCGTGTCAGTCGCCCTGGGCCTGACCGGCATCCCCTACGTCTACGGCGGCGAGTCCCTCGCGGGCCTCGACTGCTCCGGCCTGGTCAAGTACGCGTACGCGGCTGCCGGCATCAACCTGCCGCACTCCTCGTCCGCCCAGGCCGCCGGTGGCACCATCGTCTCTGACCCGCAGCCCGGCGACATCGTGTCCTACCCCGGCCACGTCGCCATCTACATCGGCGGCGGCCAGATGGTTGAGGCCACGGTGCCCGGTCGTCTCTCCCAGATCTCGCCGGTTCGCGCTGGCGCCACCTACGTGCGCTACTGAGCCTGCGATAGACAGCTGGTGATCCCCGCAGCCCGCATGGGCTGCGGGGATCAGTGCGTCGAGGCAGGTTGGGCTTTCGCTGGCTGTCAAAATGCGGCACAATATAAGTGACTGCCACCACGAGGAGGACACCATGAGTTCTACCGAAGTCATTCTGGTCGGTGTCGATGGCTCGACGGAGAGCCTTGCCGCCGTCACCTGGGCCGCTGATCGCGGCGCGCGCACCGGAGCGCGCATTCATTGCCTGTGCACATACGCGCTGGCCTCCTACTCAGCCGCCGCCCTGGACGGCGGTTACGCCGTGCTCGACGACGAGGCCTTGAAAGCAGGGGCTGAACAGGTCGTCGAGGAAGCCAAGGCCGTGGCACGTGAGCACGGCGCCACGCATGTGTCCGGCTCGACCGAACCGGGAGATCCGGCCGGCGTCCTCATTGACTTCTCCGCCGAGGTCGACATGATCGTCGTCGGTTCCCGCGGCGGCGGTGGATTCGCTGATCGCCTGCTCGGCACCGTCTCCTCGGCCCTCCCCGCGCACTCCAAGTGCCCCGTTGTCGTCGTCCCGCGCCACACCTCGGGCAAGAACTTCACGCCCGTCGAACGCATCGTCGTCGGCGTGGACGGCACCGACCAGCCGTCGTGCGCCCTCAAGCGCGCGATTGGCGAGGCGGACCTGTGGGACGCGCGCGTGACAGCCGTGTCCGCCGTCCCGATCGCGGTCGGCCCCTCCGTCATGACGTGGACGCCTACCGGCGTCGACCACTCCGCCCTCCTCGCGCAGGTACGCGAGGGCATGGATGCGGCCATCACGGCTGCTCTCGATGGCAAGGACGTGCACGTCGCACGCCACGCCCTCGATGGCTCCGCGGCGTCCCTGCTCATCGAATTCTCGACCGCCGTCGACCTCGTCGTCGTCGGCACACGCGGGCGCGGAGGCCTCGCCGGGGTACTCCTCGGCTCGACCTCCCAGACGGTACTTGGACACTCGACCTGCCCGGTCATGATCGTTCCCTCCGCCCACCTGGGAGAAGGGACAACCGCGGTGCACACCGAGTGGGAGCGCCGCTAACCCCACGTCGGCACGAGGCCGGGGACCGCGCGTGGATGCCCCGGCCTCGTTCGTTTTATTGGCGAGCCACGGCCCGCTGCACCGGTGTACGCGGCCGGTGAGGGGGCAACGCCGCGCGCACTTTGCTACAGTGGGCGCGGACAACTTGTCACGCCCTCGTAGCTCAGGGGATAGAGCACCGCTCTCCTAAAGCGGGTGTCGGACGTTCGAATCGTCTCGGGGGCACACATAAGGGAACGTTATGCGTCATCCAATGGGGTATGCGGTCACCGTCGTCGCCGCACTGTGCTGGGGTGCCTCCGGTGTCTCTGCTGAGTACCTCATGAGCCGCCATGGCATCGAGCTCACTCTCATCAGCTTTTTCCGTATGTTCGTCGGTGGCCTTCTCACCCTCGCCTGCGTTCTTCTCCGTTCGCGCGGGGTCTCGGCCCCGCATCGTGATCTCGTCCGTGCGCCACGCAACTGGCGAGTCCTCGTGATCTACGCAATTTTTGGGCTCGCGGCCTGCCAGATCACCTACATGGGGGCGATCCGGGAGTCGAACGCGGGCACCGGCACCGTCCTCCAGTACCTGGGCCTGATCCTCATCGTCGTCTGGGTGTGTCTCACCCACAGGCGATGGCCGCGTGCCTCCGAGGTGATTGCCATCGTCCTCGCCGTGAGCGGTACCTTCCTGCTGTGCACGCACGGGGTGCTGGACTCCCTCGTCATTACACCCACTGCCCTCGCCTGGGGAGCCGTTGCTGCGCTCACGCTCGCGACATACACGCTGCTTCCCGCTCGGCTCATTGCGGCCTACGGTGCGGACGTCGTCGTGGCATACGGCCTGCTGATCGCGGGTGTGTGCGTCGGCCTGGTCGGTCGAGTGTGGCGATTCGACATCACCTGGACGCTCGACGTCGTGCTCGCCATGTTCATCACCGTCGTCCTCGGTACCACCGTCGCCTTCACCGCCTACCTGTGGGGCGTGGGTCGCATCGGCCCCGTCAGGGCGTCGCTCATCGGGAGCCTCGAGCCCATCGCCGCAACCGCCTTTTCCGCCCTCGTCATGGGTACCTCCTACACGGGCGTCGACATCGTTGGCATGGCACTTATCGTCGGTGCCGTTGTGACCATTTCCGTTGTCGACCTCCTCCGGGCGCGCCGCGTCACATAAGAGGGCGGTGCTGCCGTAGGGTTAAAACGTGGTTCCTAGTATCTTTTCGCGACGTTCCGCCCCCGAACCCGAGGCCACCTCGGCCTCGTCGACCTCGACGCACCCGACCACCCTCGTGGCTCAGGCGCGCGATCAGTGGCGCGCGCGCCTCGACCGTGACATCGCCGCCGACAGGCCGTCGCTGCCGACGCTGTCCCTCTCCGGCGCGCACCCCGGAGGCCTCGCCCAGCTGTACACGGAACACCCCGTCCGCCTGAGCCTGCTCATCCGCGAACCCATCGCCCTCGGTCGCGCCCTCGATCGGGCGCGAGCACTCATCGCCCGCTCCGAGCAGCGTGCGTCCGCGCACGGCACCGGCCCCATCCACCTGGGCATCGGCACCGCCACGTGGGGCAGCGGCATGGACGCGATCACCGTCCCCGCCCTGCTGCGCCCTGTGCGCCTCGTGCGACGCGACGACGACGTCCTCATCGCCCTGGGACGAGGCGCGATCCTCGCCCCCGAACTGGCCGACGCGCTGCGCGAGCACGGAGTCGACGCAGACGGTGAGACCGTGCTGGCCACAGCCAGCGGAACCCACGGTTTCTCCTCCTCGCAGGCGATGAACGCCCTGCGCGAGCTGTGCTCCGCCCTGCCGCGCTTCGAGATCCGTGACGAGCTCGTCATCGGCCTCTTCTGCCACCCCGCCACCGCCCTCGCCGCCAGCCTGAGCGAGGACGTCACCGCCCTCGAAGACTCCCAGGTGATCCGCGCGCTCGCGGGAGACCAAGACGCACGCAACGACCTGGTCACGCAGGCGCACGAACCGAACCCGGCAGACCGTGACCCGTGGGCGGAAAAGGGCGTCGGCGATCTCATCCCCGTCCAGCAGGACGCCGTCGAAGCAGCCTCCGACGGACACAGTGTTTTCGTTGATATTCCAGCCCACAGTGACGACGCCTCGGTCGTGGCAGCGATCCTGGCTGACGCTGCGGCGACCGGCCGTTCCGTCCTGCACGTGTCGACGTCGCCGTCGCGCTCAATCGCCGCATATTCGCGTCTCTCCGACCTCGGGTTGGCCGACATCGTCGCGAACATCGATGGCTACTCGGATGCGCGTCGCACCCTCGCGGCCCGAGTCTCCTCCGCCATGGAGGACACCGCTCCGGTCGTCGACCAGGAGAGCGTCGACGCCATGCGCACACGCCTGCGTCAGGTTCGCGCTGCCCTGTCGTCCTACGCCGTTGCACTCCACCAGCCGTACGGCCGCTTCGGCGTCTGCGCGGCCGATGCGCTGCGGGCCCTGACCGACCTGACGAGCGGCGACAACGCGCCCACGACGCGCGTGCGCCTGTCCGAGGACACTCTGTACGAGATCGCCGTCGACCAGGGCGAGAGCGCCCGGGCCCTCCTGCGCGAAGCCCTCGCGTCGGACACCCTCTCGGGCGGCTCATCCTCCGCGTGGAGCAACGCGGTCCTCACCTCCGACGAGCAGGCCTCCGACGTGCTGCTGCGCGTCGATCGCCTCTCCAAGACGCTGCCCGAGCTGCGCGTCCACATCGCCTCCGTCGCGGGCGAGGCCGGCATCAAGCCCGCCGGTACGCTCGCCCAGTGGGATCGCCAACTCGCCATGTTCGACGGCATCGCGGACGTCCTCGACGTGTTCCAGCCCCGCGTGTTCGAACGCAGCGCAGCCGACATGGTGATCGCGACCGCCCCCAAGCAGTGGCGCAAGGACCACGACATCTCGATGGGCCGCTCGGAGCGCAACCGCCTCGTCAAGCAGGCCCAGGACCTCGTGCGCCCCGGCGTGCACGTGCCCGACCTGCACCGCGCCCTCATCCGCGTCCAGGAGCGCCGCGACGCATGGTGTGCGGTGTGCGGCGAAGACTCGTGGCCGATCCTGCCCTCGAAGATCGGCGAGATCTCGGCGCTCACCGATGCCGTGCGCGACGACCTCGACGCGATCGCACCCGTCTTCGTGGCGGAGGAACCGGACCTGGTGGGCACCCACCTGCAGCGCCTGACGACCCTCATCGAGCGGTGGGCAGGCGACACCTCGGCGGCGCGCGAGGTCCCGGCCCGCCTGGCGATGCGTGAACGCCTCGCCGCCCGAGGCCTCGACAAGCTGGCCCAGGACCTCGCGGATCGCCACGTCGAGGACAGTGCGATCGACACCGAGCTCGACCTCGCGTGGTGGGCCTCGCTGCTGCGCGCCATGCTCGCCGCGCAGCCTGCACTCGGCGGCGTCGATCCCGGCGCGCTTGAGGACCTGGCCCGCGGGGGCCGAGAGCTGGACGAGGAACAGGTGGCCTCGCTCATCCCGCAGGCCATCACCGGCGTGCGTAGGATCCGCACGAACGCCCTCGCGGCGCGTCCGAGCCAGTACGAGGAGCTGCGCGAACTCCTCGCCGATGGGAAAGCACCCAGCGACCTGGATCTGCTGGTCACCTACCCCCTCGTGCGACACCTGCTACCCGTGTTGATGACGGTTCCCTCGATGGTTCCCACCCTGGCTCCCACGGGACGCACCGTCGACCTCGTCGTCCTCGACGGTGCGGACGGGCTGCCCCTGGCCGAGCTCGCGCCGATTATCGCCCGCGGCCACCAGCTGGTCGTCATCGACGATCTGGCGGCGGCCTCGGAGGGTGGCGCGACCCGCGACCTTGCGAGCATCCTGCCGGTCCTGCACGTCGAGCCCGGCCCGCGCCGCCTCAACGACCAGGTCGCCCTGCTGCTGGCCCGCTACGGCTACGAGCACGCGGGCGTTCCTGTCCCGTGGACGGCCGCGAACGCGCCCGTGAGCGCCCGCTGGGTCGAGGCGACGGGCATGCCCGCCCCCGGCGCGCACGCCATCGAATCGACAGCCGCCGAGGTGCGTGCCGTCGTCGACGCCGTCATCGAACACGCGGTGGAATCGCCCGAACGCTCCCTCGCCGTCGTCGCCCTGTCCGACCGCCACGCCGGGCGCATCCGCGACGCCCTGGAGACGGTGCGCGCCGAGGAACCCGGCCTGGCCTCGTTCTTTGACCCGGCGACGCCCGAACCCTTCGTGGTCGTCGGCCCCTCGCAGGCCGTGGGCCTCACCCGCGAGTCCCTCATCGTGTCCGTGGGCTTCGCGAAGACGCCACACGGGCGCGTCATCCACGACTTCGGCGTCCTCTCTAGCGAGGCCGGTGCCGACACGCTGGCTGAGATCCTGCGCGCCGTGCGCGGCGACCTCACCCTCGTCTGCTCGCTTCACAGCGAGGAGATCGACCGCGATCGCCTGGCACACGAGGGGTCGCGGATGCTCGTCGACCTCATCGAGATCGCCGAGGGACACGCCGGAGAAGGAATGGACGCGTGGCCGGTCCTGGCCGGCGAGCCGGACCGCCTGCTCGTCGACCTCGCCGAGCACCTGTATTCGCGCGGGCTCGAGGTCGTCGCCAACGTCGGTATCCCCGGCGGCATGCGCATCCCCCTGGCCATCGGGCACCCGGACTCCCCGGGACGCCTACTGCTCGCCGTCCTCACCGACGACGAGGAGTATTTGGCCGAGCCCAGCCAGCGCGTGCGTGACCGCGCCCGTCCCCGCTGGCTCGAAGCCCAGGGCTGGGCCGTCTACACGGCCCTGTCGATGGCGCTGTTCATCGACCCCGAGAAGGAAGCCTCGGCGATCGTGGATAGCGTCCTCAACGCCCTCGAGAAGCTGCATGCCACCCAGGATGAGCCCGTCGTGGCCATTCCTGAGCGCGTCGTCGACGACGAGGCCGCAGAGGAGCGCGTGGAAGAGGCATCCGCGGCCACGGCTTCGTTGGGCTCGGATGAATCCGATGACGACTCGGAGGACGACTCCGAGGAACCCGTCGCCCCGCGCATGCCGATGCTGGATGACGGCCTCGACGAGGAATCCAAGCGTCGCAAGAAGGCCGACGAGGACACGACCGGCATGCTGCTGGCCATCAAGCGCAAGGAGCGCGCCTCCGAGGAGAATCGCGGGCCACGCCCGGCGATCGCCAAGGGGCTGCCTCTGGCTGCCTACTCCGACGACCAGCTCGACGAGATGGCCGCCTGGGTACGTTCCGACGGTGTTGAGCGCACCGATCTGGAGACCGCCGAAGAGCTGCGCGAGGCCCTGGGCATCACGCGCCGTGGCTTCCAGTCCGACGCGGTCCTCGGCAACGTCGTGCGCCGCACGAAGCCTGCGGCCGCGCGGGAGGCCGGTGAGGCCTCGGCCTCCGAGGATGCCCAGGCGGAGTCCTCTGATGCTGAGGGCACCGATGAGTGAGGCGGTGCCGCGTAAGCGCCGTCGCGTCGCGCGCTACGTGTCTGACGTGGACCGCCACCTCATCGAGGAGGGGCTGCCGCCCTCCTGGGAGGATCGCGTGCGCCCCGAAGACACGCGGCCCGGATCGATGGCCGACGCCCCCGACCGGGGGGACGGGGCCAACGACGCGCGCCTACTGGCCAACGTGCCGCCGCATTCCCAGGCGCGGGCGTAGGGGCGTCGGTGCCGCGAGCCGCACCGGGGCGTCGATCCGATGCGTAATTTCCCGGTAATGTCGCATGCAATTTCCCTGTCAACTTTTCATGCTTTGAAATATAGGCGTTGCAATTTCAACGTTTGTCGGGGTGGCTGAAAGTTCGGGTCGCCGAATTGCATGCGAAATTAGGGGCGCGTCGTCGCGCAGGACCGCGGGGATGCAACAAGGCGGGGCCGATGCAGTTGCATCGGCCCCGCCTTCGTCCCTCAGGAAGAGGGATCAGATGCTCAGTGGCGCGGCGTGCCCTGGGCGAGGGCATCGCGGATCTCGGTGAGGAGCTTGACCTCGTCGGAGACCTCCTTGGGGGCCTCATCCTCGGCCTTCTTCGTGCGCTTGGCAAGGTAGTTCATGGGCAGGACAAGGAAGAAGTAGAGGGCGAATGCCATGATCAGGAAGTTGATGACGGCGGTCAGCAGAACACCAAACGTAATATCGGTGCCGTGGAACGTGACGATGAAGGCTTTCGAGAAGTCTGGCTTGCCGACGAAGGCAGCGATGAGAGGGTTGATAACACCGTTAACGAGGGCGTCGACGATGTTTTTAAAGGCGGCACCGATGATGACACCGACGGCCAGCTCGATGACGTTGCCGCGAGAGATGAATTCCTTGAATCCCTTGAGCATGGGTTCTCCTGTAGTGAAAGGGGTCGGCTAGGCCGACAAGTCTGAATCGCCGAAGTGTCTCGGCGTGGCGGTCTGTTGCCGCCGGGGCGAGCGCGTGTTTGGCGCACCTTTACCGTGGAAAACACTAGTGGGGACTTTCGTCTTACGGACAGTGCTTAGAGGGTAAGGTTCGTCGCACTTTTTGCAATTCGGTCAGCGAACTGCGATTTTCTGCCGAAAACTCAGCCGTGAAAGGTGTGTGACAAACGACTGTTAGTGTCGCAGAAGACAGTAAACGCTCGGAAAAGGCGCTATCGAACGGTCGTAGCGATCGTGCGTGTCGGCGTGATGATCGCGTCGATTGGAACGTCGTGAGCCTCCGTGGGAATTTCTCCGGGGGCGAGCACTTCGTCGTCGAAAATCACTGCGACCACTGGAACGTCGGGGGAGCGGTGCATGAGCGCACGGTCGTACCAGCCGCCGCCCTGCCCGAGGCGTGCTCCGTCCGTGGATGCAGCCAGCGCAGGAATGACGATGAGATCCGCCTCTGTGAGCGACTCCGCCCCCATTGCCTCACCGCGCGGCTGAGCGGGAGGTCGCCCGAGCGTTACCAACGCCTGCCCCGCCTCCCACAGGCCCCAGCGAGGGGAGCGGTAGGGGGTGCCGGCCTCGTCGAGGAGGATGGGCAGGAGCGCGCGATCGAAGGCCCCGAGCGTCAGGGACAAGTCGGGCTCGAGGGGGGTGGGCACGAAGAGCGCGGGCAGCGTGACTCCGCCCATTGACGAGGCCAGGGCGCGAATCTGGAGCGCGATCCCTTCCGCTTCGGCGCGGTTGCGCACGGGAACGGGGGAGGGGATGGCTTCCGGGAATAGTGGGGACTCGGATTTAGTGGGTGCTGTCATGGGGGACGGTGCTGTGTGGGATCCGAGCGTGGGGGCCTCGGCGCGCCGGGTGCGGCGCCTGCTACGCACCTCCGCGCGGAGAGTTGTTTTTGTGGCCATCGTCTCCCTCTCGGACGGTTTCTTCGCTACTCTGTGAAGTATGTCAGATAAAAACCAGCCAGTAGTGCACGCTGTCGTTCCCTCGGCCGGTCGCGGAACCCGCTTCCTGCCCATCACGAAGTCCGTGCCCAAGGAAATGTTGCCCGTCGTCGACCGCCCCTCGATCGAGTACATCGTTCGCGAGGCCACGGATGCCGGCATCGAAGATATCCTGTTCGTCACCCGCGCCGGTAAGCAGTCAATCGAAGACTACTTCGACGCCGAACCCGGCCTCGAGGCCGACCTGGAGAAGGCCGGCAAGGAAAAGGCCCTCGAGTACGTCAACGAGTACAAGAAGTACGCGCGCGTCCATTCCGTGCGCCAGGGCCACCCCCTCGGCCTCGGCCACGCGATCCTCCAGGCCAAGTCCCACGTGGGCGACGCCCCCTTCGCCGTCCTGCTGCCCGACGACCTCATGGAGCCCGGCTCGCAGCTGCTGCGCAAGATGATCCAGGTGCGAGGCGCCCTGGGCGGCACCGTCGTCGCCCTGCTCAAGGTCACCCCCGAGCAGGCCACCGCCTACGCGTCGACCGCCGTCGAGGTTCTGCCGATTCCCGAGGGCGTCGACCTCGAAGAAGGCCAGCTCATGCGCATCACCGACGTCACCGAGAAGCCCCCGCTCGAAGAGGTCAAGTCCGAGTACGCGGTCGTCGGCCGCTACCTGCTCGACCCGGCCGTGTTCACGGCCCTCGAGAATATCGAACCGGGCGCCGGCGGTGAGTATCAGCTCACAGATGGGTACGCGCGTATGATCGACCTCCCCGAAGAAGAGGGTGGAGGGTTGTACGGTGTAGTCATCGACGAGCGACGCTTCGACACCGGGGACAAACTCGGCTACCTCGAAGCCAACGTGACGCTCGCCCTTGAGGACCCGGCGCTTGGAGCGGAACTCAAGGAGTTCCTGCGCTCCAAGCTCGAGGACTAACAACTATGCGAAGCGTTGCCGACTTCTACCAGGACTGCATGGCCGTTGCCCACGCGCTGCCGCCGCTCGACGTTCAGCTCGCTGACGCGGTCAGCTGCGTGCTCGCAGAGGACGTGCAGGCTCCCTTCAACCTCCCGGTCGCCGACCTGTCGGCGTGCGACGGATACGCGGTTCGCGTTCGCGACTGCGAGGGAGCGACCCTGGAGACGCCGGTGACGCTTCCCGTCACCGAGGAGATCCGCGCCGGCGCGGTCGACCCGGCCGCCCTCGTGCCCGGCACGGCGATTCGGATCGCGTCCGGCGCACCCATGCCCACGGGTGCTGAGGCCGTGGTCTCCCTCGAGTTCACGGACCACGGCATCGCCCAGGTCGCCCTGCGCACCGCCCCTGCCAGTGGCGAGAATATTCGTCGCCGCGCGGAGGATGTCGCGCAGGGTGACACGGTCCTGCGCGCCGGCACACGCATTGGTGCCCGCCAGATGGCGCTCCTCGCAGGCGTGGGCCGTGACCGCGTCCTGGTCCACCCGCGCCCGCGCGTCGTCATCATCTCGATCGGCGACGAGATCGTCGAGCCCGGCGGCGAGGCCCGTCCCGGCACCGTCTTCGACGCGAACGGCCACGCACTGTCGACCGCCGTCGCGGACGCTGGCGCCCAGACCTTCCGCGTCGCCGCCGTGCCGGACGAGCGCGCCCGCCTGCGCGAGACAATCGAGGATCAGCTGGTGCGCGCGGACCTGATCCTGACGACCGGCGGCATCTCCTACGGCAGCGGCGATACTGTCCGCGAGGTCCTTGGTGCGCTCGGCACCGTCCGCTTCGACAACGTCGCCGCATGGCCCGGCCACATCATGGGTGTGGGCACCGTTGGTGCCGAGGACGGCCAGCCCGGCACTCCCATCGTCTGCCTGCCCGGCGACCCGGTCTCCGCCCAGGTCTGCTTCGAGGTCTTCGTCCGCCCCGCGCTGCGACACATGCAGGGCTGGACCGCCGTCAACCGCCCCGTCGTACGCGCCGCCATCGACCGCTCCTGGTACTCCCCGCGCGGACGCCGCGAGTTCGTGCGCGTGCGCCTCACCGGCTCGCCCCGCTCCGGCTACAACGCCGCCGTCATGGGCACCCCGGCCTCGTTGCTGCTGTCCGCGCTCGCGGACTCCAACGCTCTCGCGGTCGTGCCCGAGGACGTGACCACCGTGCGAGCAGGGGACAGCCTCCAGTGCCTGGTCCTCGAATGAGGTGTTTCTTCCGTCGCCGCACGTGCGTGTGGGGGCGCGACATTGAGATGCTCACGCTGCGCGTTCCCGACCCGGTCGGTCGCGGCTTCCTGCGCTCTGGGCCCGAGTCGAATCCTCGGCCGCGCGAACTCGTCGTACGTCCCGTGCGCGGCGAGGAGCACCGCGCCCTCGATACCGTGCGCCGTACCGACGGGCATTGGTTGCGCCCGTGGGAAGCGACCCTGCCGCCGGACACGCTCGAGCATATCCCGACGTTCTCACAGTACGTGCATCGCGCCGACCGCGATCAGCGCCTCGGCAACGCGCTGATTTTCGGCGTGCAGATCGACGGGCGTTACGTGGGTCAATTCTCGATCTCGAACGTCCATTGGGGTGCGATGTCATCGGGCATGCTCGGCTACTGGATCGTCTCGGAGTGGGCGGGCCGAGGCCTGGGTTCCCTCGTCGCTGCCCTCGTCTTGGACCTCGTCGTCGGGGAGCTTGGTCTGCATCGCGTCGAAGTGTGCGTGCGTCCCGAGAATGAGCGATCCCTGGGGGTGTGCCGAGGCCTCGGCCTCGTGGAGGAGGGGCTACGCCCCCGGTTTATGCACATCGGTGGGCAGTGGGCGGACCATATCGCCTTCTTCATCGACGCCGAGTCCCTGCCCGAGGGCGGGCTCGTGCAGCGGCGGTGGGGGCGCAGCGCGATCGACTGACGAGCTCGCCTGCGCGTGGGCTGATGCGCTGGTCGGGACCGTGTCCCCCGTGTTGGCCTACGTGGTGCGAATGATGCTGGTGTTACAAGTGTGACACCTGGGGATACTTCTCTTTTTACCGAAAGGTTTGAGAGCCCGACACGCGCCCACCGCACAGGCCCTCGCGCGTCAAACGCCCGTACGTTGAGAGGGTGGAGATCGGTGGACTCGTCATCGTCGCGGTATTCGTCGCGCTTTTTGCGACCGTACCGTCACTCGTCGCGCGCCGAACAGCTATCGTCCAGTCTCGCGAAATCGACCGTTTTTCGCCGAAACTGCGCATCATCCACGCGAATGAGACAGAATTAGAGACGTGCGACCACGCCAGCGGAACCATCCTGGCCGAGTGCGCACTCACGAGCGGAGGCAGCATGCACCAAGGCACCACGGGACGTAGCCGCCCCGTCATCGACCGACGCAACAACAAGGCGGTCCGTGATATCGCCAAGCTGCGCGCCCGCCGCGCCGCACGCATCGCCGCCGAAAATGCCGCCGCACGCCGCCGCATGGTCATCACCGGCATCTGTGCCCTCGCGACCGTCGGACTCGGCATCGTGATCGCCGCGACCTCCATCGCGTGGGCCTGGATCGCCATCCCGGCCGTCGCGCTCGTGGGCTCGCTCGGGGCCTCTCGTGTCGCCGCCGTCCGCTCCCAGCAGGCATCTGAACGAGAGCTCGAACTGCTCACCAAGCTTCGTGGGGACGTCCGTGGCGCCGGTCGGCCCACCGCTGCGTCTCCCGTTTCCGTTCCCGCCGAGCGCGCCTCTTCTTCATCCGACGAAGCTGGGGAGGAAACTGCGGCGTCCGATGCTGCGCCTCAGACCGGATCCGTTCCCTCCCTCGTCTTCAACGTCGACGTCCCCGAGATCGTCGAGGTCGCCGACACTCCCGCACGCGCCTGGACCGTCGTCCCCGTTCCCGCGCCGACCTACGCGTCGCGCGAGCGTGTTCGCGGCCGCATGGTCCACGCCGACACTGACCTGCGTGGCATCCCGCGCATCGGCGCGGCCGTTCCGGCACGCCCGATCGCCCAGACCGCCCAGGTGGGTGCCCGCACCACCGCCGAGGTCGTCGCCGACCAGGCCGTCGCCCTCGACCTGGATGCCGTCCTCGACGCGCGCCGCGCCCAGTAATAGCCGAATCGTTGTGATGCCGCGCCGCGGGCCTTCGGGCTCGCGGCGCGGTCGCATCTGGGGGCCGCTGGAACGGTTGGCTCGGATGTGCGCGTTTAGAGGGCTGGTGGTGTCTTCCCTCGTGGAGTGTTCGCGGCGGCGCACTCGTTAACGGGCTCTTCGCATTTTGGGGTGTGGGGGTGGTGTTGGCATGGGGTCGGGGCCTGCCCGATGATTGAGGTTGCGACACTTCAAACGCTGGGAGGCCCCGACATGTCTCATGCTACCTTTTCCACTCCGGATATGACGGCCTATTGCGGGTTGGAGGAGCTGGGCTTAGTGGCTGTGGGGATGCGCTGCCAGGGGGGCGGGTTCGTCCTGAAGTGCCGTGCCGCTAGTCCTGCTCGGCTGTGTCCAGGGTGTGGGCGCCCGGGGTATTCGCTGGGGTCGCGTACCCGGCGCTTAGCGCACGAACCGCGGGGGCATCAGCCCACAACGCTGGCGGTGTATGTGGGACGTTACCGATGTCGCGCGTGTTCTCGCTCCTGGTGTGATGACATCAGCCAGGTGGCTCCCCCACGCCCCAAACTCTCCTTTGGGGCCTTGCGCTGGGGACTTGTGTGCTTGATCGCTGACAATATGTCCATGAATCGGATCGCCGCTCACCTGGCGGTAGCCTGGCATACCGCCAACGAGGCGATACTGGCCTATGGGGAAGAACTCCTGCTGGCGGATTCGACTCGTTTTGAAGGCGTGCGCGTCATTGGGGTTGATGAGCATGTGTGGCGTCATCGGGGTGGGGACAAGTACGCCACGGTGATCGTGGACTTGACCCCTGTACGCGACCATACTGGCCCGGCCCGCCTCCTGGACGTGGTGCAAGGCCGCTCCACACGCGTCTTGTCTTCCTGGCTGGCCGCGTGCCCCCAAGAATGGAAGGACAACATCGAGATCGTGGCGATGGATGGGTTCAGTGGCTTCAAAAGCGCAGCAGTCAGCCAGCTTCCAGGGGCGGTGGCGGTGATGGATCCCTTCCACGTTGTTCATATCGCTATCGACGCCCTAGAGCAGTGCCGCCAGCGCGTCCAGCAAGAAACCCTGGGGCATCGCGGCCGCAAGGGCGACCCCTTGTACGCGGCCCGCAAAACGCTCCTGACCGGTACCGACATCCTCACCGACACATCCCAAGCGCGCTTGGATGCCTTATTCGCCTGCCCCGACCACGCTGACGTGCACGCCACCTGGAGAATCTACCAGGACCTCTTAGCGGCCTACCGTGATCGTGACCCCAGGCGCGGCAAAAACACCCTCCACCAGCTCATCACGACGATCACCCGCCCGGACTTGCCACACACATGCATCGAACTAGCCCGCATGGGCAGAACCTTCAAACGCAGAGCCAGGGACATCCTGGCCTACTTCGACCACCCCCACACCAGCAACGGCCCCACCGAAGCCATCAACGGACGCCTCGAACACCTCCGCGGCATCGCCCAAGGATTCATCAACCACCGAAACTACCGCCTACGCTGCCTCCTCCACTCCGGGGGATTCCACCACCTCCTACACCCTTAAATGCGAAGAGCCCGTTAACGTCGCGCTGTCTGCGCGGCTCCCTTGTCCGTTCCATCTCCGTGTCATGTCGCACGCGACGGTGGTCGGCTTGCAAGGCTGATAAGCATGGTGCTAAGCTGTGTGAGTCCTTGGGGCTATGGCGCAGTTGGTAGCGCGTCTCGTTCGCAATGAGAAGGTCGGGGGTTCGAATCCCCCTAGCTCCACCACAGGCCGACATCCGATCCGGATGTCGGTTTTTTGGGGTTATAGGACACTACGTGTTGCTGCTAGGGTGATGTTTCGGCTTTCTGGTGCGGGAAAGTCGGTATTTTAGTTGGTTGGGGCCAACTATGAGGATGGACAAATCGTGTTGCTGGAGGGGTGACTTTTCGGCTTTGTTGCGCGGGAAAGTAGCTTTTTAGTTGGTTGTGTTTGCCTCGTTCCTGTGAATACTGCATCGTGCCCTGTGTGTGGTTGCCCAATGATCCGTCACGGTAGGACTTCATCAGGTCGTCAGCGGTGGCGGTGTAAACCCTGTCAAATCACGATGCTGAACGAAATTGACTCCACGGCCAAGCACCTTGATGAGTTCGTGGCCTGGCTGCTGGGTCGACGTCGTCAGGTGGATTTGCCTGGTGGGGGACGCTCGTTTCGTAGGCGTTGTGAGCCATTGTGGCAGTTATGGCCGTTTAGCCCGATCGTCGATGAGGTTCATGAGGTCATCTTCGTTGACGGTATCCACCTGGG
>NZ_JAPWAH010000012.1:0-62604 GCF_041432835.1 Pauljensenia sp. 20925_1_27 | reverse complement strand
CAGACGCACAGAACAGCGGCCACTCACGACACCGGGGGACGGCAACCACGACCAACGCCCATGGAGGCGCAGCAGAGCCCCAACGCCCGCACGCAAGCACCAGGAACGAAAGAAACGCCCGCGCGCAGGCACCAGGAACGAAAGCAACATCCGGAGCGAAGCACAGACCACAACCACCAAACGGATTGACAGTCCATGCGCCGGCCAGGGATCTAGCAGTGTCATACGCCAATACGAAGCGCCCAACGAGCCCTGATTTTGCCGCGTCAGCACGACCTCACTGACCGATATGTTAATTTCATGTTTTGGGGTTAGACTGAGCGAGAACGTACACTTCAAGATTTCAAGGAGTATCCCATGAAGCGTCGTATTGTAGCCGCCCTCCTGATCGCCACGATGCCCCTCGGTATGGCTGCCTGCCTGCAGATTAAGCCTGACAACCCGACGTCCTCGCCTTCGTCCTCGTCTGCGCCTTCGCAGGAGGCGACCAGCACGCCTACGCAGGCATCGCCCTCCGCGTCGAGCTCTTCGAAGTCGAGCCAGACGAAGGAGGAGGCCTGCGCCATTCTCGACAACAAGGCCAACGAGATCTCCTCGAGCCTGAACGACAAGGATAAGGAGTCGGTCATCAAGACTCTGTCCAGCTTCATTGACATCATGAAGTCTGACGAGATCACCAACCCCGAGGTCAAGGAGGCGGCAAACGGGCTGGCTGACAGCGCGCAGAAGCTCCTCGACGCGACCAAGGCGGCCGACGAGCCGCCGACGGCCGACCAACGGTCCAAGATTCTGACGGCGACGTCGGCGTACCTGGAATCGATGAATAAGCTCGATTCGGTGTGCACCGGTAAGTGATGCTCTGCTGAGCACACGACACCCGTCAAGGTAGAGGTGAGGGTGGCCCCGCGGGGCCACCCTCACCTCTCAATGCCCACACGCGGGCATTCACAATCTGATGGTGCGCGTCAGCGCGCGTTACACACCGTCTCAAGCGACGACATCGACGTCGTGAACGTCGTGTACAGGTCCATGGCCTCGCTCATCTGGTCTGCCGACGGGTCATCGCCCACCGTCTTGGCGAAGTCGGCGAGAGCCTGAGCGCTATCGCCCGCAGCCACCGCAGCAGCCTTCACTTCGGTGTTGGTAATGTCGTCAGACTTCAGGACAGTCGCAACGTTGGTCATGCCCTGGATCATGTCTTCCGTGTTGCTCGGATCCAGGCCATCAATGGCCTTGACGGCCTTGTCATTGATGATCTGGCACGCGGCCTGCTTGGACTGTCCACCGCAGGCAGCCAGGCTCAGCGGCAGCAGCGCAACGAGGGCGGCGGTCAGAAGACGCTTCTTCATGAGGATTACTCCTTCGTACATTTGTGATGGGTACCCACGAATCATATCGTATTTTCGCGTCATTGATTACCTCACGGTTAACGAACGTGCGTGCATTATTGACACAATTCGCTGCACGAATGACAACCACGCGTGACGGTCGCGCCGAACGCACGAGGAGTGGGCGGCCCGGCGGACACGCGACGAGGAGTGGGCGGCCCCTGTGGGCATGCAACGAGGCGGGCACTCACACGAGGACAACGCTCACATGACGGAGGGGGCGGCCCGCATGGGCCGCCCCCTCCTCGCTATCTACTCAGTCGAGGGACGGAACTGGGGATCAGTGCTCACCGTGCCCCGGCCTCGTCGATTCAGGCCGCTCCGCCGTTCTTCCAGCGACGGAAGAACATCGCCAGCAGCGCGCCGGAGAGGTTGTGCCACACGGAGAAGACGGCCGCCGGGAGCGCGGTCTCCGGGGTGGAGGCGAAGTGGGTCTTTGCCAGCGTCGCGGCCAGCGCCGAGTTCTGCATGCCAACCTCGATCGCGGTGGTACGCGCAGCCTTGTCGGAGCCGCGGCCGACGCGTCCGGCCAGGTAGCCGAAGAAGTAGCCGAGCAGGTTGTGGCAGATGACCACAGCGATGATGAGGGCACCGGACGTCAGGATCTTGTCGACGGAACCAGACACGACGACCAGGAGCACGTAGCAGATGCCCAGCACGGAGATCCAGGGCAGGATCGGCAGGATCTTCTCGACGAGCTTGCCTGCAATGAAGCGCACGATAAAGCCGCCCAGGACGGGGGCGAGGACCATCAGCAGGATGTTCTTCGCCATCGCCGCACCGTCAACCGGCATACGCGAACCGACCAGCCAGGCGGTGAGCAGCGGGGTCATGAGGGGCGCGAGCAGCGTCGAGATCGAGGTCATGGTGACCGACAGGGCGACGTCCGCCTTCGCCAGGTAGGAGATCACGTTCGAGGCCGTGCCACCGGGCGCGCAGCCGACGAGGATGACGCCGACGGCGACAGCGTCGGGCAGGTGAAACGCGTAGCACAGGCCCCAACCGACGAGGGGCATAATCAGGTACTGGGCGACGACACCCACGAGCACAGGCAGAGGGCGCTTGACGATGAGCCCAAAGTCGGGCAGCGTCAGGGTCAGGCCCATGCCGAACATGATGACGCCGAGTGCCCAGTTCACGCCGGGAGCCAGCGGCTTGAAGGTGGCGGGCGTGATCATGGCGATCGCGAAGGCCGCCAGGATCAGCAGCGGGAAGACCGTCACGGCGATGCGCGCGCTGCGGTCCTCGGAGGACAGGGTCGGAGATTGAGTTGTGACTGCGTCTGATGTGGACATGCCCCCATATTTCACCGATTGTTGAAATTTTCCCTTCCACGTCTCACGTTGTGATCAGCTCAGTATTGAGCCTCACAAGACCACTTCACTAAGCTAAGGCTATGCACAGTGCAGCGCCGCAGACTCAGACAACTCCCGAACGCACCCCGGGTAGCAGTCCCGAACGCACCCCGGGCGGCGGGCACGACCACGCATCGGGTCGACCTCAGGGACGTCCGAAGCCGCGCCACCATAGCAATCCCCGCATGCGCAAGCTCGCCCGCGAGGGCTGGATCTCCGACCAGCACGGCGCGTGGACGATGATGGCGTTCCCGCCGCTGCTCGGGTGGGCGCTCTCCTACACCTTCTCCTGGATGGTCGTCCTCATGCTGGTGGCGTGGGCGATGGCGTTCCAGATGTTTTCCGCCGTCTGCCTGTGGGTGAAGACGCCCGCGAAGCGCCGCGCTCGGATCGCTCCCGCGGTCATCACCTACGCAGTCCTCGCGGCGCTCCCCGGCGCCACCCTGCTAGCGGTGCGTCCGCAGCTGCTGTGGTGGGCGATCGCTTTCGCACCCCTGGCTTCGTCCGCGCTCTACCTCGTATGGAAGGGCCGCGAGCGCTCCCTAGGGGCTCGCACGGCGTCGATCCTGGCGGGCAACATCATGGGCCCGGTGGCTTTTTCGCTGGCGGTCGCGGACGGTTCTCCGGCAGCGGTGACGATCCACGCGTGGGCAACGTGCGCGGCGTTCGGCCTGCACTACATCGGAACGGTTCCGCTGGTGCGCTCGATGATCAGGGGCCGCAAGGATCCGCGCTGGGCGGTCGGTTCGACGCTGCTGCACGCGGTGTTCACCCTGTGCGCGGCCGTGGCGTGGTGGTTCGGCGCACTAACGATCTGGCCGGTCCTCATGTGGGCGTTGCTGACGGCGCGCGCGTGGGCGATGCCGACGATCAGCCGGAAGCGGGCACGCCCTCTTTCGCCCAAGCTCATCGGATTCAGCGAGCTCGGTTGGTCGCTACTCCTGATCGTCTCGCTGCTGATTCCATAAGCTGCTGCACCTCGGTGAGTGTATGGGCGCGCCCATTCGCGCACGGCCCCTACGCGCCGATGCCCGAGGTGCGCGCAAATTCGGCGGCGACGGACAGGAAGAGGTCGTTCTGCTCGCGCGAGCCGACCGAGACGCGCACGCCCACGCTGAAGGGGCGCACAATGAGACCCACGCGCGCGCATGCCTCGACGAGGCCGTAGACGTCTCCTCGGATCAGGTAGAAGTTCGACTGGCTGTCGGGGATGTCGTAGCCGAGGCCGCGCAGCGCCGGGACGACGCGCTCGCGTTCGGCGATGATCTCGGCGACCGCGCGCGACACGCCCTCGGAGTCCTTGAGGGAGGCGAGGGCCGCCGCAAGCGCGAGGGAGTTGACGCCGAAGGGGACGAGGAGGGCTTGGATCGCGCCGATCACCTCGGCCTCGCCGATGGCGTAGCCGACGCGCACACCCGCGAGGGCGTGGGCCTTGGAGAAGGTGCGCATGACGATGACGTTGGGGTGGTCCTCGATGAGGGGAACCGCGGTGCGCACGCCGGGCTTGGTCGCGAAGTCGATGTAGGCCTCGTCGACGATGATCATGACGTCTTCGGGGACGTCGGCGACGAACGCGGCGATCTCCTCATAGGTGAGGGCGGGGCCCGTCGGGTTGTTGGGTGAGCAGACGATGACGGCGACGGTGTCGGGCGTAATGGCGGCGCGCATGGCGCCCAGGTCGTGCGTGCCGTCCGGGCGGAGCTCCACGGGCACGGGGTCCCCGCCCACGGAGGGAACGGCGATCGGGTAGGACTCGAAGGAGCGCCAGGGGTAGATGACCTGGGTGCCCGGCTGGCAGACGGCGGAGAGGGCGGCGACGAGGATCGCCGAGGAGCCGGTGCCCACGCACACTTGGTCGGCGCCGACGCCGTAGCGCTGGGCGAGGGCTTCGCGCAGGGGCGCTGCCGTCAGGTCGGGGTAGCGGTTGATCGTCTCGAGTTCGCGGGCGATCGCTTCGAGCACGGCGGGGCTGGGCGGTGTCGGCATTTCGTTCGAGGAGATCTTGACGGCACCGGGGGCCGTCTTGCTCGGCACGTAGCGGGGCAGGGCGGCGACGGCGGGACGAATGCGCAGGTTGGTCATGTGTGTAGTCCTATCCCATGGAATTGGCACGTGCAAGCATCGTCCCACTGCGCAAGAATGAAGCAATGGATTTCATTGCACGTCTTTTAGCCACGATGGCCGGACTGTGGGTCACGGTCCACGTGGTTCCGTCGATTTCGATCGAGGCGTCGTCGGCCTCGCAGACGGTGATCGTCTTGGCGGTCGTCGCCTTGGTGTTCACGGCGGTGAACTCGATTATTAAGCCTGTCGTGAAGACGCTGGCATTCCCCCTGTATGTGCTGACGTTCGGCCTGTTTGCCCTGGTGACGAACTCGCTCCTGTTTGCGCTGACGGGCTGGCTGTCCACGTCGCTTGGATTCCCTATGACGACGGGTGGTTTCTTGTCGTGCCTGGCGGGCGCGGTCATCACCTCCGTGGTGTCCTCGATCGTCTCGGGCCTGCTGCGCGATAAGAAGGACGAGCGCGACTGATCCGCTCTGCACCCCTTTCTCGAGGCGTGTCACCCCTGGGTGATGCGCCTCGTTTGGTAGTGGTGGATGGTTGTCTGGGTGCCCGGGGTGAGGCCGAGCGCCTGGGTGCGGCGGGCCTCGGCGGCAGCCAGGGCTCCGAGGCCGGGGTCGGACGAGGCCCGGGCGGCGTTCAGGGTGCTCCTGATTTCGTCGACGTACAGGGGCGCGCTGTGCGAGCAGGGCACGGGGTCGTCGGCGTGGCACGTGGCCTCGTAGTCGTGGAACATGACGGTCGTGACGTTGTCGCCACGCGTGGCGTTCCCGTCCAAGCCCGGGACGATGTCACCGGAGTTTTCGTAGGCGAGGACGGGCACGTCGCTCGGCGCGATTGTCGCGGTGGGTGAGCCGGCTGTCACCACGGAGACGACGTTGTAGCGGGCGCGCACGTCCGGGTCTGCAGCCATTTGGGCCGCCATGATTCCTCCCTGAGAATGCCCGGCAAATTCGACGGCCTCGCCCGGCGCGATGCCTGCCGCATCCATGGCCTCTTTGATGGCGTCGAGCTGGTCCGAGTTCATACCGGCGACGCCTTGCAGGTTGGTGGTCATGTCCTGGGGACCTGACTGCCCAATGGCGAAGGACTGGGTGCCTCGGATGTCGACGGTCCACGAGCGCGTCGTCGCCCCGTCCTCCCCCACCGTTACGTGTTCCTCAATGGCGATTTCTCCGTTGTCGGCGTCACCCCCGTGCATGTCGGTGATGTGCTCGATGGCATCCGCGCTGGTGGTGACGCCTTCGTAGTGGGTGTCGGGGGCAGCCTCGGGCATGGCCGCGAGCGCGGATCGGGTGCGCGCGTCGAGGACGTTTGAAGGAATGCGGGAGCCGAGGCCGTTGGTGCGCACGCGGGTGTCGCCGTCCGCGCCTCGGACGATGATCCCGCAGCTGAGTCCGTGGCCGAGACGGAGGTCGACGCATCCCAGGTAGGCGAACAGGGGTGCAGCCAGCGCAGCAACGCCGGACGCGGATTGGGTGGACGTCGAGTTCAGGTCCTGGCTCACTCCCAGCCCGGCCAGTGACTGCGCGACGCCTCGGAACGCAGGAAGGGAGTTGACGTCCATGGCGAACCTGCCGAGGTCGCGTTGCAAGCGCACGCCCGACGCCTCGTCCGCGTGGTACTTGAAGAGCAGCCCGTCGATCACGGTGTCGCACAGGTCTTTTTCCGCGACTAACGATGAGAGACCGGGCATGAGGAGGGTGGAGAGCCAGGGAGCGCCGGCGCGCGCGGAGGCGTCTTGCGTGCCGTGAACGAGCGCCGAGGCTCCGGTGAGCGCGAGGCCGGCGGGCCCCATGACCATCGTGCCAAGGCCCCGCGGGTCCAGCTGCGGTCCCATCGGGCTGCCGGGCACGAGCTCCCACAGCGAGGAGCCGTTCTCGGCGTTGGCGTATGTGAGGGCGGTGTCCTGCAGCTTCCACCGCAGGGAGTCGATCTCGGTCTCGAGCGAGATCAGGGCGGCCAGGGCGCCCGTGATCGCGGACGCGAGGCGCGCGGAGGCCTCGGGGATGAGCCCGGATACCGCGTCTGCTTCGCCGAGGGCGGCGTCGAGCGCGAGCCTGGCGGGCACGATCGAGAGCGCCTCCTCGCCGCTGATGAGGGTGTGTGCGGCGCATAGTTCGTCGACGTCGACGCGAAATGCTCCCGAGTTGACGGTGACGTCGCGGCGCGGGTCGAATGCCATGGTCACCACGCTCCCAGCATGACGAGTTCGGGCTGGTAGGTTGAGGCGTCGGCGAGCGCGCTGGCGAGGGCTCGGTTGCGTTCCTCGTCGAAGGAGGGGACGAGGTCGAGGGCGGCCTGGATCTGGTCGAGGACTCCCTGAACACTCGCGATCACCTCGCTGTGCCGGTTGCGGTAGGAGTCGCCCGCGACGCCGACCCACTGTGGGCACGTGGCACCCGCGAGCGCCCCACGAAGGCCATCGACGAGGCCGTGGGCTGCGTGCAGGGACAGGCCGGGGCTGAGGGGATCGGGGATCATGGTCGGCTCCCATCGTTGGAAGAATCGTTGCTTGTCCTTGCACGCTACGCCTGCGAGTTCCCCCACCACCACTCGCACGGCGACCCCTGTGGATAACTTCCCGGCGCTGCCAACCCCTGTGGACGACACGCCCAGCCCCAGCCTCGTCGTTACCCATGCCACGAACCGCCGCGCGGACTGGGCGTCCCTATATCCCCTCGTTCTGGGAAGATAGGGGTATGAGCGACACGATGACACTGTTCTCCACTGCCCACGGCTATTCGGACCTGGCGGGCGGGGGTGAGCCGCTCAGCCCGCTGGACGGCCGCTACCGCGCGGTCGCCGCGCCCCTGGCGAACTACCTGTCCGAGGCGGGCCTGAACCGCGCGCGCGTCCACGTCGAGATCGAGTGGCTGATTTTCCTGCTCGACAATTCGGTCCTGCCGGGCGCCCCGACGCTGACGGACGCCGAGCGCGACTACCTGCGCGCCCTCACGCGTGACTTCGGCGCCGAGCACATCAAGCGCCTGGGCGAGTTCGAGGCAGTTACCCGCCACGACGTCAAGGCCGTCGAGTACCTGATCGGCGAATACCTCGAGGCGGCCTCCGACAAGCTGGGTGAGGGCACGAATCTGCCGTCCCTGCGCGAGGTCGTCCACATCTTCTGCACCTCCGAGGACATCAACAACCTGGCGTACGCGCTGACGATCAAGGCGGCGACCGAGCAGGTGTGGCTGCCGGCGATCCGCACGCTCCTCGATCGCCTGCGCGGCCTCGCCGAGGCTGGTGCGGCCGTCCCGATGCTGGCGCACACGCACGGCCAGCCCGCGACGCCGGTGACGATCGGCAAGGAGATGGCTGTGTTCGCGCACCGTCTGTCCCGCCAGATCAAGCGCGTCGAGGCCACGGAATACCTGGGCAAGATTAACGGCGCGACGGGCACGTGGGCCGCGCACGTCGTGTCGGTGCCGGGCGCGGATTGGCCGACGCTGGCTCGCTCTTTCGTGGAGGGCCTGGGCCTGACGTGGAACCCGCTGACCACGCAGATCGAGTCGCACGACTGGCAGGCTGAGCTGTACTCGGACGTGGCGCGCGCAGGCCGCATCGCCCACAACTTGGCGACGGACGCGTGGACGTACATTTCGATGGATTACTTCCACCAGAATCTGGCGGCGCAGGGTTCGACGGGCTCGTCGACGATGCCGCACAAGGTCAACCCGATTCGCTTCGAGAACGCGGAGGCGAACCTGGAGGTGTCGAACGCGCTGCTGGATTCGCTGGCATCGACGCTGGTGACCAGCCGCATGCAGCGTGACCTGACGGATTCGACGACGCAGCGCAACGTGGGCGTCGCGTTTGGTCACGCGGTGTTGGCTTACGACAACCTGGTGCGTGGCCTGGATGGCATCGAGATCAACGCGGCTCGCATGGCCCGCGACTTGGACGCGAATTGGGCGGTGCTGGGCGAGGCCGTCCAGCAGGCGATGCGCGCCGCCGCGATCGCGGGTGCGACCGGCATGGCGAACCCGTACGAGCGCCTCAAGGAGCTGACCCGCGGTCACGAGGTGGGCGCGGAAGACATGCGCGAGTTCATCGCGGGCCTGGGTCTGCCGACTGAGGTGGAGGAGCGCCTCCTGGCGCTGACCCCCGCGACCTACATCGGCCTGTCCGAGCGCCTGGCGCGCTGGGAGGCCTGAGCCCTATCGGCTGGGGCGGCGGGTGCGCGGGTTTCGCGCCTCGCCGCCCTTTGTCGTTTCTCGGCTGCATCGACGAGGCCGGGGGCTCACAGCTCGGTCACGGCCTCCACGTGGGGTCGCACTCGGGCGCGCCGTAGCGGTCGTAGAGCTCGTCGGGGCGCGCGATCTCGTCGGCGAAGCCGAGGGCGCTCATGTCGACGACCGTGTCGGTCTGCGCACCGGGGGCCTCGAGGTCGTCGGCCTCCTCGTGGGCGAGAAGGACGCGTGCGCGCACGCTGACGGGCGCCATTTCGTCGTTGTTCCAAGTCGCTCGGGTGATCGCGTCGAGGGCACGCGTGGCGGCCTCGCGCTGCGACAGGAAATCGGCAGCAGACACGACGACGTCGATAGACACCAGGGAGGGGCGCCCGAAGCCCTCGCCGACCTCGACGTGGACGACCCGACGCGGCGCGCGGGCCCCGCCCTCGCCGGCCACGCCCTCAGCACCCGACCCCCCACCAGCCCCGGCCTCGTTCGTGCGCAGCGGGAAACCCGACTCAAGAGCGGCGGTCGCGAGGTCGACGAAGCGCTGGGTGCGCCCGGTGCCGCGCGTGGAGGACAGGGCGCGCCACGCGATGCCCGCGCCCAGGGCGCCCACGCCGAGCGCGCCGATCATGAGGGGCCCGGCGATCTGCGGGAGTCGTCCGCGCAGGCCGGAGGAGGCGGCCTTGTTGACGGGGGTCGAGACGCGCATCCATCGGCGCACCTCGCGCAGGGGGGCGTTGGGGTCGGTCATGACCTGTCCTTTCTGAGGGAGGAGAGGGCGGAGGAGAGGCGCGCGGAAATACTCGCGCGGCGTCTGGCTCGGGCGATGCGCGGCAGGCGGGGGGCCGTGGCCGCGTAGTCGATGTGGTAGGTGGCGGGTTCGTAGGAGCCCCCGCGTTCGAGCGCGGCGACGGTATTCCACGTGCCTTCGGCGGTGGGGGTGAGGATGTCCTGCCAGATCTCAAAGTGCATGACGCGCGTCGGCTCGCCCGGGGCGGGCATGAAGTCCTGTAGGGCGGCCATCGCCGAGGCGAGCCGACCCCACGGGGTGACGCGCACTTTGCGCTCGAGGAGGCGCACGGTTTCCGTGTAGGTGGAGGAGGAGTGCGCGTAGTAGAGGGGGCGGGTTCGAGGCCGCACGAGGCTGCGTCCGACGGTGACGCGCCGGTCGGGGGCGCGGTCGGGCGAGCCGTCGAGGCTCGGCATGACGTCCTGGTCGTGGGTGACGGCGACGGTCACCACGTCGGGGCGCACGCGGATGCGCCGGTTGGGGCCGCCCGTGGAGAGGATTCCGGCGACGTTGACTCCGGCCTCGTCGGCGGGCACGGAGGCGAGGGCGGCGGCGACGATCCCGCCCTGGGAGTGGCCGCAGATGAGGACGGGCTCGCGCGTCCACCGCTCGGCGGGCACGCCGTCGCGTTCCATGGCGGCGTGGAGCACGCTCACGACGCCGACGCTCATCGCGCTTTCGAGGCCGAGCATGAGGCGGATGTTCGTCTCGACGTCGGCGGGGTTGTTTGTGGAGCGCCAGGTCATGGATTCGGTGCCGACCAGGGAGAGGAGCCAGCGGCGCGCATCGCCCTCACCGACGCGGGTGATTTTGACGGCGGGGCCGATGGTGCGCGACCAGTAGAGTTCGTCGATGTCGGCGCACATGTCGGAGAGCTGTTCGGGCGCGTCGACGCGGCGGATTTGGGCTTCGGGGTGGCCGGGGAGCGGGTCCTGGAAGGCGGGGTCTGCGTCGGAGTCGCACAGCAAGGCGACGTGGACGGTGCCGCCGCGCAGGGCACCCACTGCCGTGCCGATCGTGAGCATGCCGGTCATGAGGGCGTCGTATCCGCGCCTGGGGATGAGGGGCAGCATGCGGGCCATGCGCCCGTCCTTATCGGCGCCGACGGCGACGACCGCTCGCGCCCACGCGCGCCCCACGGTCGCGGTGCGCCGGGCGACGTGGGAGAGGGAGCGGATGAGGAGGGTGTCGAGGCCGGGGGTATCGAAGAAGATTCGCTGCGATTTTTCGCTGATCGCGGTGCCCATGTCGTCGGAGAGGGTGCGCGCGCGGGCGCGCACGTCCTCGGGCAGGGAGGAGATATCGGCGAGCGCGCCGACGGCGACCGTGGCCGCGAGGGCGGGGACGATGGGGGCGACTTTGAGGCGCAGGTAGAGGCCCGGGTAGGCCTGGGGGACGCGGCGGATTGCGCGGTAGCGCTGACGCGGGCGTCGCTTCATGTCCCCTCCTATCTGTGTTGCTTCCACCCTAAGCGGGCTCGGGCCGGTGCGCGCCTCATGGGGGAACGCGTGTCGCCACCCCCACAGCGCTCGTTGACGACACTCCCTTGACACCCATACCCCCTAGGGGTATTATCTACACCATCTTATCCTGATCGTTTTTACCCATCATTTCGACCCCGACCGGGTTGAGTGAAAGGAACGTCATGAGCACTCCCCACCATTCCGGCGATCACCATGGTGATCACCCCGCTCCGGAAACAGACCACACCCACCACCCGGATCACGCCAGCCACGAACACCACGCAGACGCCGACACCCACGGCCAGGCGATGCACCACGGTCACCCGCACTCCGTCCTGGACGAAGACCACCAGGTTCATGGTCACGGCGAACACGCCGGGCACAGCACCGCAATGTTTCGGGAACGCTTCTGGTGGTCACTGATTCTGTCCATTCCCGTCGTTATTTTCAGCCCCATGGTCGCCCACCTGCTCGGCTACCCCCTCCCGGCATTCCCCGGATCCACCTGGGTTCCCCCGGTACTGGACACGATCATCTTCGTCTACGGCGGAACGCCTTTCCTCAAGGGCGGATGGAAGGAAGTGAAATCCCGCCAACCCGGGATGATGCTCCTGATTGCCATGGCCATCACCGTGGCGTTTGTCGCCTCCTGGGTCACCACTCTGGGGCTGGGCGGTTTTGACCTGGACTTCTGGTGGGAGCTGGCCCTGCTGGTGACCATCATGCTGCTGGGCCACTGGCTGGAGATGCGCGCTCTCGGGGGTGCGTCCTCCGCGCTTGACGCGCTGGCTGCCCTGTTGCCGGATGAGGCCGAGAAAGTCATCGATGGGACCACGCGCACCGTGGACATCTCCGAGCTGGTCGACGGCGACGTCGTGCTGGTGAGGGCCGGTGCCCGGGTGCCGGCCGACGGAACCATCCTCGAGGGAGCCGCCGAATTCGATGAGGGGATGATCACCGGTGAATCCCGTCCCGTCTTCCGCAACACCGGTGACAGGGTGGTCGCCGGTACCGTGGCCACCGACAACACCGTCCGCGTCCGGGTGGAGGCTACCGGCGGGGACACCGCCTTGGCCGGGATCCAACGCATGGTTGCCGACGCACAGGAGTCCTCCTCCCGGGCCCAGGCCCTGGCGGATCGGGCTGCGGCGTTGTTGTTCTGGTTCGCGCTGATTTCTGCTCTGATCACCGCGGTGGTGTGGACCATCATCGGCAGCCCGGACGATGCCGTGGTGCGCACGGTCACGGTGCTGGTCATCGCCTGCCCGCACGCCTTGGGCCTGGCGATTCCGCTGGTCATTGCGATCTCCACCGAGCGGGCCGCGAAATCCGGGGTGCTCATCAAGGACCGGATGGCGCTCGAGCGGATGCGCACCATCGACGTGGTGCTCTTCGATAAAACCGGCACCCTGACCGAGGGCGCGCACGCGGTCACCGGTGTTGCGGCAACTGTCGGCGTCACCGAGGGCGAGCTGCTGGCCCTGGCCGCCGCCGCGGAGGCCGACAGCGAGCACCCCGTGGCCCGCGCCATCGTGGCGGCTGCGGCCGCCCATCCCGAGGCCTCTCGTCGGCAAATCCGTGCAACTGGTTTCAGTGCCGCCTCCGGCCGGGGGGTCCGGGCCACTGTCGATGGCGCTGAGATCCTCGTGGGCGGGCCGAACATGCTGCGCGAGTTCAACCTCACCACCCCGGCCGAGCTCACCGACACCACCAGCGCCTGGACCGGGCGTGGGGCCGGTGTGCTCCATATTGTCCGCGACGGTCAGATTATCGGTGCGGTGGCCGTCGAGGACAAGATCCGCCCCGAATCCCGCGCCGCTGTGAAAGCCCTGCAGGACCGTGGGGTGAAGGTCGCGATGATTACCGGTGACGCGCAGCAGGTGGCCCATGCGGTTGGCCAGGACCTGGGGATTGATGAGGTCTTCGCTGAGGTCCTGCCCCAGGACAAGGACACCAAGGTCACCCAGTTACAGGAGCGTGGCCTGAGCGTGGCCATGGTCGGCGACGGTGTCAACGACGCCCCGGCCCTGGCCCGCGCCGAGGTCGGCATCGCCATCGGGGCCGGCACGGATGTGGCAATGGAATCCGCCGGAGTGGTCCTGGCCAGTGACGATCCCCGGGCAATATTGTCGATGATTGAGCTCTCGCAGGCCAGCTACCGCAAGATGATCCAGAACCTCATCTGGGCGTCCGGTTACAACATCTTGTCCGTGCCCCTGGCCGCCGGCGTGCTCGCCTCTAGCGGCATTCTGCTTCCCCCGGCTGCTGCTGCGGTGTTGATGTCGCTGTCGACGATTGTGGTGGCGCTTAACGCTCAGCTGCTGCGCCGGATTGATCTGGACCCGGCCCGCCTGGCTCCCACCAGTCCGAAGGAGGAACACGCCACGCCTACTCCGGCATCCACCGCCGTCCACTGATCCACCACCTCGGCCACCAGCACTGCGACGACTACCGCTGAGACGACCGAGACCACCATGGCGACGACTGAGGCGGACGGGGAGATCTCCGCCGATTACAACGACGCGGACATCATGTTTGCCCAGATGATGATCCCCCATCACCAGCAGGCCGTGGAGATGAGTCAGATGCTTCTGGCCAAGGAGGGTATCCCCGCCCAGGTCGTGGAGTTTGCCCAGGGGGTTATTGTGAACTGCGCCCCGAAACTTGGACGCGTTTAATGGTAGCCGTTATGCGGCTTCCCGTAGGGCCTGATCCCGGTATTCTGCCGGGGTCAGGCCCTTGAGCTTTACTTGGCGTCGTGTTGTGTTCCAGTGCGTGATGTAGGCGTCGAGGTCGGCTTTGAAGCGCTCGATTGTCGACACCCCTTGACACCCATACCCCCTAGGGGTACACTCAGTCTCATGAGCAACGAGCATGGCTACCACGGCAACACCGAGAATCATCTCGCACGCCTGCGCCGCATCGAAGGCCAGGTCCGCGGCCTGCAGCGCATGATCTCGCAGGGCGAGTACTGCATCGACATCCTCACGCAGGTTTCGGCCGTCCAGTCCGCGCTCGATTCCGTCGCGGTCAACCTGCTCAAAGACCACATGAACCACTGCGTCGTCACGGCGGCGCGCGAATCCGACGAGGCCGCACAGGCCAAAGTCGACGAGGCGGCCGCGGCTATCGCACGCCTCATCAAGTCCTAATAACAAGGAGAAATCATGACCACCGAGATCGATCGCACCATTGAGCTGTCCGTCGACGGCATGACCTGCGGCCACTGCGTGATGAGCGTCAGCGAAGAGCTGAGCGAGATCCCCGGCGTGAAGAACGTCGACGTGATCCTCAACTCGGGCGCCACCTCCAAGGTGACGGTCCTGACCGACACCCCCCTGGACGATGCGGCGCTGAGCGACGCAGTGTCCGAGGCCGGCTTCACGCTGGTCGGCATCTCGCGCGACTTCTGAGGTTTTCCACGCCTCACCGACGAGGCCGGGGCACGTTCCCGGCCTCGTTTCCTTTCACCCGATACATACCCCCGGAGGGTACCCATGTCCACCGACTCCGTGACGACCACTCCCGCAGCCGCCCCTTCTTCCCCTGAAGCCACCCCGGCCTCGGCCCCCACCCCCCAGGTCGGCGAGGGCACCCGCGCCCACGCCGCCGACCTGCGCCGACGCCTCATCGTCTCCGCGCCACTCGGCATCCTCGCGATGCTCCTGTCGATGGTGCCCGCGTGGCAGTTCACGGGGTGGCAGTGGGTCGTCGCTGCGGCCTCGATCCCGGTCGTCACGTGGGGCGCGTGGCCCTTCCACCGGGCGGCATTCGCGGCGGGCCGCCACGGGTCGACGACGATGGACACCCTGGTCTCGCTCGGCGTCATCTCGTCCACGCTGTGGAGCTGGTGGGCCCTGCTGTGGGGCGGCGCCGGCATGCTCGGCATGCGCATGCACATGAGCCTGATCCCGCGCGCGGCGCACGGCGGCCACGCCGAGATTTACTTCGAGGGCGCGTGCATGATCGTCGTGTTCCTGCTGACGGGCCGCTACTTGGAGGCGCGCGCACGCTACCGCGCGGGCGACGCGCTACGCTCGCTGCTGCGCATGGGCGCCAAGGAGGCGACGCTCGTGCGCATCGACCCCGAGACGGGCGAGCGCAGCGAACAGGTCGTGCCCGCCTCGTCCCTGCAGGTCGGCGACCTCTTTGCGGTGCGCCCGGGCGAGAAGGTCGCGACCGACGGCATCATCGTCGAGGGCTCCTCCGCCCTGGACACCTCGCTCCTGACGGGCGAGTCCGTGCCCGTGGACGCCGCCCCCGGTGACACGGTGACGGGCGCGACCGTCAACACGTGGGGGTCCCTGCTGGTGCGCGCCACCCGAGTCGGCTCGGACACGACGCTCGCGCAGATTGGGCGCATGGTCGCCGAGGCCCAGGCCGGCAAGGCCCCCGTCCAGCGCCTCGCGGACCAGATCTCGGGCGTGTTCGTGCCCATCGTCATCCTTGTTTCCCTGCTGACCCTCGTCGGCTGGCTGCTCGCGGGCGGCAGTGTGCAGGCCGCGTTCACGGCGGCCGTCGCCGTCCTGGTCGTGGCGTGCCCGTGCGCGCTCGGCCTGGCCACCCCCACCGCGATCCTCGTCGGGTCGGGGCGCGCCTCGCAGCTGGGCATCCTCATCAAGAACGCGGAAATCCTCGAGCAGACGCGCTCGATCGACACCATGCTCCTGGACAAGACGGGCACGGTCACCACGGGCGTCATGTCTCTTGAGTCTGTTGCGGTTCCCTCCGCGGGCGGCTCCCCTGAGGTGGACGAGGCCTCGGCCCTGTCCCTGGCTGCCTCCGTCGAGTCCCTCTCCGAGCACCCCGTCGCTCGCGCGATCACGTCGGGTGCCGCGGACCGCGGCCTGTCGCTGGAACCCGTGACCGCGTTCGCGAACCAGCCCGGACTCGGCGTCGTCGGCCTCACCGCCCGCGGCGGCGTGCTCGTCGGCCGCCCGTCCTGGCTGGCATCCCTGGGCGTGGACGTGCCCGCTTCTCTCCTCGACGCGGTGCGCGATGCCGAGGCTTCGGGCGCCTCCGCGGTCGTCGCGGCCCTCGCGCCGAACCTGGGTTCCGCAGCGTCCTCCACTCCGGCGGCAGCCGCCACGCCCGAGGCACCCGCGTCCGTCGCGCTTCCGGGCCCGGACGCCAACCTTCCCCTGGCGACACTCACGATGAGCGTGGGCGGCATGACCTGCGCGTCCTGCGTGCGCCGCGTCGAGCGCAAGCTCGGCAAGCTCGACGGCGTCAAGGCCGAGGTCAACCTGGCGACGGAATCCGCGCGCATCACACTCACCGCCCCGCACAGCGACGAGGAGCTCGAGGCCGTCGTGAACGCCGCCGGCTACTCCGGCACCGTCACCTCCCGTTCTGAGGCCGCGACCGCCGATGGCGCACCCGCGGCTGGCGGCAGCGCGACTGGGGATACCGGTACCCCCACCCAGGCGGGCACCGAACCCGGTGCGGGCGAGGGCGAGGGGGCCCCGGCCTCGTCCCTGGTGATTCCCGAGCGCGTCGAAGGCCGCGCGATTGCGGCGCTGGTCGTGCGCGACACGGTCAAGGAGTCCTCCCCCGCTGCGATTGCTCAGCTGCGCGAACTCGGCATCGAGCCGATCCTCCTGACGGGCGACAACGAGGCCGCGGCCCGCCACGTCGCAGACCAGGTCGGAATCGAGCGCGTCATCGCGGGCGTCCTGCCCGACGGCAAGCGCGACACCGTCGCCGACCTGCAGGCCGAGGGCCGCACGGTCGCGATGGTGGGCGACGGCGTGAACGACGCGGCCGCCCTCGCGCAGGCGAGCGCGAAGGGCCTGGGCATCGCGATGGGCTCGGGCACGGACGTGGCGATCGAGGTCGCGGACATGACGCTCATGAACTCGTCGCTGACCTCGGCGGCGACCGCGATTCGGGTGTCGCGTCGGACGCTGCGCATCATCAAGGAGAACCTGTTCTGGGCGTTCTTCTACAACGTGTTGATGGTGCCGCTGGCGATCGCGGGCCTGCTCTCCCCCATGCTGGCCAGCGCCGCGATGGCCTGCTCGTCCGTGTTCGTGGTCCTCAACTCGCTGCGCCTGCGCGCCGCGAAGTAGCAGTTCACACGGCGTCAGTGCCGCGTGGCCGGGTGTCCGGCTGCGCGGCACTCGTCGTTTTACAAGGTGCGGCGTGCGACGCGGAAGCCCTGCTTGGCGTAGATGGTCTCGTAGGAGTGACCCGGGTGGGCGGCACTCCCCCACGACTCGGCGTCAACCTGCTGGTCACCCCACGCGTAGGAGCGCGCGTCGATAACGACATACTCCGGAGGGGTATCCATCTTCCCCGTCGTGCCCACCCAGTAGACCTCGCGCCCGGGCACGAGGCGCGCGAGCAGCGTCGTGTCCGTCTCGACGCTCGCCCCCTCGGGCACCGCGTCGAGCGCGCCCTGGGCGGCCGCCATGCGCGGGTCCTCCTGAAGAGTGGGCAGCTGCCATAGGGGCAGCGACGAGGCCGTGAGCGCCAGCGACACAGCGGGCACGCACGCGACCACCCACGCGACAACGCGCCACCCCCGCCTCGGCGAAGCAGAAGCCCCCTGGTCGGCGCGCAAGTCACGCAGCGCGTCCTCTCCCACCGCCTCCGCGAGCGCCGACGCAGCCGCCGACCGCGAGGTGCGCTCCGGCGCGAGCCACCGGGAGATGACGTCGAGCAGGGAGCAGGCCGCGATGGGGACGAGCACGGCGTTGTAGTGCCAGGAGTCCCACACGTAGTAGGTCTCGACGGAGCCCGCGAATCGCCACGCGAGCGTCGGGAGCACGAGCGCGAACCAGGGCGAGGCGCTGCCCACGAAGCCGGCCCCCGCGAGAAGAACGAGGAGCGTCGCAAGCTTGACAGAGGGGGTCGTCAGGATGTCCCACAGGGACGGAATTGCACGCGCGGTAGTGGTCCCAGCGGTAGGTGTCCCCGCCCCGGTTGCAGCCCCGTCGAGAGAATAGGCCCACGTACCCGCGGGATTCATAGCGGGCAGCAACACCTTCACCGTCACCACAAATGCGACGATACCGAACAGTGCGTAAGTCAACGATCGCACGACGGCGGAGCGTCCCTCGCCTCGGCGACGCCACGCGAGGGCGAGGCCCGCGACGAAGACCGTGAGCCCCAAGTCCTCCTTGACGAGGACCAGCGGAGCCAGCCACGCCATGCACGCGCCCCACCGCCGCTCGGCGAAGGCGACGCCTCCGAACGCCAGCAGCGGGACGGCCAGGCAGACCTCGTGAAACTGGGCGCCGACCGCACCCTGCAGCCCCCACCCCAGCCCGTAGGCGAGCCCCACGAGGAGCGCGCCCCCACGCCCGAGAAGGCGCTGCGCGAGGCGCGCAATCGGCAGCACCGACACGGCGATCAACGCGTCCTGGACGACCAGGAGCGTCAGCGCGGAAGGAAAAAGACGAAAGATCGGGCCCAGCAGCGCCAACAGCGGATGAAAATGGTCGCCCAGCAGGTTATAGCCGGGCCCCTTGATGGGAACGATGGGCGCCTCGAAGCGCGAGTAGGCCTGGACGGCCTCGGTGAAAATACCCAGGTCCCACGAGGGGGCGGCGAGCGCGCGCCACTGCGCCACCGAGTAGCAGACGTAGAGCGCGCCGATCGCGCAGGCGATGACGGAGGGCAGCCACCAGGTCGCGACCAGGCGCGTGGCGGCTAATCGATCCGGGCCCTTCACCCGACCATCTCCGCGGGGCGCGAGGCGGGAGAGTCGCCAGCCTCCGCCTCGTCGCGTGCCGAGGCAGGCGCCGGGTAGGGCACGCCGATCCCCTGCTCATGGTCGGCTCGGCGCTTCGATCGAGCGTCGGAGTGGAAGACCTGGCTGACGGTGGCTCGCACCGCGTCGAACATGCGCGCCGGGCGATTGAGCGAGCCCAGCGAGCGGTCCGCGCCCGAGTGCGTGAAGTTGCAGGGGACCTCCATGACGGACAGCCCCGCGCGCAGGACGCTGATCGTCATCGCGGCCTCGAGCGCGTAGCGGCCCGCGAAGGGCATGGCGGCGTCGATGGCCTCGCGCGTCAGGCAGCGCTGATAGCTGAGGGGGTAGTGGCAGTACCAGCCGGTCTTGCGGCGGATGAGGCGGCGCACCATGCCCGGCCCATAGCCGGAGTATTCGCGCCCGGTCGCGGGGACGGCGATCGCCATATCGGCCTGGCGGGCGAACACGGCCTCGACGAGGGCGGTGGCCTCGACGGCGGACTCACCCAGGTCGGGAGAGAGCAGCAGGATGTGGCGGGGCGGGCCGTCGGGGCGGTCACGCATGGCGGCGACCTTCACGCCGGTTTCAATCGCCGAGGCGCGCCCGCGCTCGACGGAGTGGCGCACGACGACGGCGCCCGCGGCTCGGGCGGCACGTCCGGTGTCGTCCGTGGACCCATCATCGACGACAATGAGGAGGTCAACGCTGGGTATGGCGCGGCACGCGCGCACGGTGGCCGCGACGGCGCGGCCGACGTTGTGGGCAGCGATGACCGCGGCGACGCGCTGCGGGTGGGAACCTCTTGATCCTGCGGGATAGTTCACGACTAATAGTCTACGAGCGGCGGGGCGCACGCGCGCTCCGCCGCTCGTAATGTGAGCGACAAATCTATCTAAACGATAGGTAAACTCAGGCTCAGCGGATCGTCACGGCGCGGGACACGAGGCCCTGGCGCGCGCGGCGTTCCTTGTCGTCCAGACGCTCGGTGACGGTCAGGGCCTCGGCGAGGGCCTCGGCAAGGGCCTGCGTGCCGGGCGCGACGTCGGTGGCGCTGGCCCCCTCGGGCAGCTCGAAGACGGGGACGATTAGGCCGCACGCGCGGAAGGAGCCCACGTAGCGTGAGCCCTCGCCGACGTTGGCCTCGCCGCGCGCAGCCAGGCGGGCGAGCGCGTCGAAGAGCTTGGCCTCGTCGTTGTCCGTCAGGAAGCGCACGAAGTTACGGTTCATCTCGCACCAGTACGCGCCGGGGACGCCGGGCACGGGCTCGGTCGGGATGATCTCGTCACGGTTCTGCTCGAGCGCGCGACGCGTCGACTCGTCAATCTCCTCGGCCGGGTCGAACCAGAAGGAGAAGTCCTCCTCGAGCTTCATGTCCGTGAAGCTGTCGAGGTCGAGGATGTCCTGGAGACGCTCGGACGGCTCGCGCACGTCGATCGAGATGACGCCCTCGTCGCCCGCTTCCTTCGCGGCGATGGCCGCGAGCAGCGCGGCACCCGCGTCGTGGCTCAGGTCCGCGGAGTTCGAGCGAGTCTGCAGCGCAACGAGGATGCGGCCGTCGGGGCGCACCATCGCGGGGTGACCCTCGGGCAGGAGAGTAACAAAGTCGAATTCGACGGTGCCGTGGTCGGCGTCGGTGCGTGCGGTCAGCGTGGCCGCCGGAATGAGCTCGCGCATGGCGACCAGCTCGATCTCCTTCGGCAGACCCTCGTAGGGGCGCGCGACAAAGGGGATCGGCGGGCGATACGCCTTGAGCTTGGCGGGATCGGTGACCTTCTTACGGCGGCTAGCTTTACCCATGGGAGTCATCGTACCGGGTTTCGCCCAATCGACGAGGTGCGGGCTGGGCGAGCCGGTCCCCTCGCCCCGGTCCATCCGCCCCAGACCCCAGCCCACGCCTCCCCTCAGCCCAGCCCACGCCTCCCCACACTCCGTCCCGTCCTCCCCAATGTCGCATGCAATTTGGCTCCCCTACCTTTTATTAGGTATCGAGAATTGCCCGGAATTTCAACGATCTGATTTCAATGTTTGAAATAGGTCGCGGGGAATTGCATGCGACATTTTTGGGTAAACACGCGCCTGGGCAGGGACCGGGCGCAGGCCTCGTCAGCACCCCGGTCTCGTCGGCGGACCCACGCCTCGTTAACGGGCGGTGCCCCGGGCGATGACCTCCACGCCGGGCAGGGACGCGCGGTAGGCCTCGAGGAAACGCTCGTACCCGGCCACGCCCTCGGCGGTGGGCTCGAGGGTGGAGATGGACGCGCCCGCGAAGACCCGTTCGGAGAGGTAGTCCGGCAGGGCAGGCGCGGCCTCGCCACCCGCGACGATGGCGCGGTAGCGCGCGAGCACCGCGATACCCCATGCGCCACCCTCGCCTGCGGTGTCACCCACGGACACAGGGATGTTCAGCGAGTCGGCGAGGATCTGCTGTGCGACGCCGGGCGTCTTGAAAAGGCCGCCGTGCGCGAACAGCGAGTCGAGGCGCACGCCCTCGGCGCTCAGGATGTCGACTCCGATGCGCACGGCCGCGAAGATGCTCATGAGCTGGGCGCGCACGGCGTTGGCGAGGCTCACGCGCGCGTCGGCGGTGTGAGTGAAGACCGGCTGGGCCGCCTCCTGGCCGACGAGCGGCTCGGCCGACAGCGTGTTGTAGGCCATGACGCCGCCCGCGTCTGCCTCGCCCGTGAGCGCGTGGACATAGAGCGCGTCGTAGATCGCCGGGACACTCACGTCGGTGCCGACGAGGCGCGCAAAGTCCGCGAACCAGCCGACCCACGCGTCAATCTCAGACGCGCCGTTGTTCGAGTGAACCATCGCGACGGGCGAGCCGTCGGGCGTCGTCACCATGTCGATCTCGGTGTGCAGCTCGGCGAGGGAGCGCTCGAGCACCGCCATGAGGAAGACCGAGGTGCCGCACGAGATGTTGCCGGTGCGCTGCGCGATCGCGTTCGTGGCGATCATGCCGGTGCCCGCGTCGCCCTCGGGCGGGCACAGCGCAATCCCCGGCTGCAGCGTCCCGGTCGGGTCGATGAGCGCGGCTCCTTCGGGGGTAAGCACGCCCGCGTCCTGGCCCGCGCTCAGCACGGTCGGGAGCACGTCGCGCAGGCACCACGGGACCCGGGCTGCGACCAGGGCCTCGTACTGATCGAGGTAAGACTCCACGTACGCGCCCGTCGTCGAATCAGTAGGGAACATGCCCGAGGCGTCGCCGACGCCCAGGACGTGGCGGCCCGTCAGCTGGTGATGGACCCAGCCGGCCAGCGTCGTCAGGCGGGCGACGCGCGGCACGTGCTCCTCGGCGTCGAGGACCGCCTGGTGCAGGTGCGCGATCGACCAGCGTAGCGGAATGTTGAAGCCGAAGAGGCGGGTGAGCTCATCCGCCGCGCGACCCGTGTTCGTGTTGCGCCACGTGCGGAACGGCGCAAGCAGATTATCGTCGGCATCGAAGGCGAGGTAGCCGTGCATCATGCCCGAGATTCCGATCGAGCCGTACGAGGTGGGGGTAACGTCGTAGCGCTCGCGCACGTCGGCGACCAGGGACGCGTAGGCGCTTTGCAGGCCGACGACGACCTCGTCGAGGCTGTAGGACCACAGGCCACCCTCCAGGTGATTCTCCCAGCCGTGGCCGCCGGTGGCGAGCACCTCATGGTCGGGACCGATGAGGACGGCCTTGATGCGGGTCGAACCGAATTCGATGCCGAGCGCAGTGTCGGCGGCGGCGATGGCGGTGCGGGGGTCGGTGCTCATGCGTGCTCCTTGTGTCTTCATTGACGAGGCAGTGGCCTGGAATGCGCTAACGGTAACACTTTCGCGCATGTAGCGACAGGGACGTACGCCCGCTTATCGGACACTCCGTCCGGTATATGCAGATTCACTTTGCCATAACGTGTCATTCCCCCCGACAGGCCAAACGCTCGAATCGACGCTCCTGCATCTCCACCGACCTCTTCCAAGTGCCGCCTCAGGGGAGTAGACTACGCGTAGTCACAATTGAGGAGGAGACATGTCTACGGCACGGGTTGCACGCTCCGTCAAGCTCGATCCCGAGATCGACGCCCGCCTCACGGCCCTCGCTAAGCGGACGGGACGAACGAAGTCGTTCTACATGAATCGCGCCATCGAGTCAGCGCTTGAAGAGATCGAGCTGGCCTACTCACTGCAGGCCGAACTCGAGGATATCCGCAGCGGCCGCGCAGCATCGGTGAGCCTCGACGAGGCGGTGAAGACCCTTGGCCTGGAGGGCTGAGCTGTCACCGCGCGCACTGAAACAGCTCAGCAAGCTCGACAAGCCGACCGCGAGACGCATCGTCGACTATCTCCGCGAAACCGCGAGCGGCGAAGATCCCCGCTCACGCGGGAAGGGACTGACCGGCAATCTTTCAGGCTTTTGGCGCTACCGTGTCGGCAACTATCGAATCATTGCGTCCATCGAAGATGATGAGCTATTGATCCTCGCCATCAACATCGATCACCGGTCACGCATCTACCGCTGACCTACTGAGCGCCGAAACCCTCGATGAAGAGCTCGCGGGCGCGGTCGATGGCGGCGAGTTCCTTGTCCGTCAGGGGCTTCGCGGCGCTGCGCTCGATGAAGGTGAGGACCACCGAGGCGTAGACGTCGGCGGCGAGCGGCAGCACCTCGTCATCCACGCGGCCGCGCGCCCAATCGGTAAATACCGAACAGCACGTGCGGTAAAGCTGCTCGTGCAGGTCGCCGTCACCGCCCACTCGGATGGCCAGCAGAGTCTTGAGGGCGCGACCGTTGCGCGCGTACACGTCAGCAAGGTGGCGGCAGACGGCGCGGGCATCGCGTCCCTCGCCGAACCACAGGCCTTCGAGCGCCGGGGTGATCTCGTCGACGAGGAAGGACACCACCTCTGCGAGCAGCGCATCCTTGTCGGTGTAGTGGTCGTAGAAGGTCGTGCGCGACACCATCGACGCGGCACAGATATCGGTGACGCTCACGTGCGCGTAGGGCTTGGCCTGGCATACCTTGACGAGGCCGGAGCGGATCGCCCGGCGCGTCTTTCGGATGCGCAGATCCAGGTTCTTCTCCGCCTCGCGCCCATGCTTATCCTCGCCACGCAGGAACATGTCTCTCCGATCAATTTTCCACTATCAATGGGCCTATCCTACGCATAGCGATCGCATCGTTCGGTAACCAACACTCCGTTTGTTATTGTGCGGTCCACCCAATCGGAGTAGGCGATACGGTCGTGTCATGTTCACCGAGTACACCGGCAATCGCCAATTCGACCTGCAGCTCAACCGGACCTTCGCACCAATCCTCGACCGATCAGGCATGGAGACAATCGCGTCGACCACACTCCCCCGCCTGCGGACAACGGACCAGATCACGGAGCTCGCATGGCGCCTCGCCGAGCGCTTCTCATCCGAGGGCGACGCGCGTGCCGCGTGGCGCCTCTACGAGCTCGCGGCCTTCTACGTTGGTGCGGATGACCCACGCAAGCGGCGCTTCATCGACGCCATGTCGGCCTCCTTCGACGAGGCCCACCGAGGCCTCGCCCTCACCCGTCACGCAGTGCCCTATCGTGACGGGGAGCTCACCGCGATGCGTTGGGAGGCCGACCCGACGGACCGCGCGCAGGCCCCCGCGGGCACACCGCGCACGCTCGTCATGATGAACGGCTTCGACGGATACGCGGAGGAGATCATCGACTTCGCATCCCACTTCCCCACCCGCCCCTTCGACGTCATCGCCTTCGATGGGCCGGGTCAGGGGCACACGGTGCTGGCGGGCATGCCGCTCGAGCCGCAGTGGGAGCGTCCGACGAACGCGGTGATGGACTACTTCGGCATCGAGAGCGCGGCGGCGCTCGGTGTGTCTTTCGGCGGATATCTCGTCATGCGCGCGGCCGCCTACTGCCCGCGCATCAGCCACGTCATCGCCTTCGACATGATGTACCGGCTCCTGGACGGCCTGACGCTGCCACTGCCTCGTGCCCTGCGCCCCATCGCGGACGCGATCGTGGGGAACCCGAGGCCCGCATGGCTTATCGATGCCGCGATGCGCATTGCGCCGAGATTCAACGCGGACCTGTCATGGAAACTGCAGCAGGCCTCGCACCTGACGGGACTACACCGGCCCAGCCAGGTATTGCGAGCGTTCGGCGACTACACGATGGAACCTCTCGAGGGGCGCATCACCCAGCCGTGCCTGGTCCTGGCCGGGGACGCGGACCAGTACGTGCCCTTCGAGCGCCTGGGCGACGTGCGCAGAGCGTTGCGGAACGCGGAGTCCCTGGACGTGCGTACGTTCCGTCGCGCGCAGGACCCGGATATGGCGCAGCACTGCCAAATCGGAGACCTTGACCGCGCCTTCGCGATGATGGGTGGCTGGCTGCAAGCACCAATGAAATCACTGCATCAATTCAGTTAGAGCGCGAGCGCTTCATTTTCGATAAATTTTATCGAATTGGGATCGATCATGTAGCATATCCTTATGCATCTCCTACGATTCACGTTTGAGAACCACCGGTCCTTCCGCGATGAGGCAACCCTCGACCTGACACGGCCCACACTCAAGACACTTCGCCCCTCCAAGGGCACTACTTGGGCTAATCACATCCACCACGTTGACGGGATCTACGGGGCGAACGCTTCAGGCAAGACTAACGTTCTCGATGCCCTCCATTACATGCTTGGAGCCATCGGATCCTCGGCAACATCATGGCTCGATGAGCCACAGTTCCCTCGAGCTCCGTTTGCACTCAAACCAGAAGAGCTTTCAGCTCACGCCGCATTTGAACTCGAATTTATTGTCGACGGACAACGGTACGACTATCGCTTTGCAACGGACAGTGACGGCATCACCGAAGAGTCACTGCATGTCGTGAGCACTCGATGGAAAGAAGTGTACTCCCGCATTACTGACGGGCGTGTGAAGGGCCTGAAGGGGATCACTCGAGTCGCGAGACGTGAACTCGCACTCTCCCGCGCCGCCCAATTCAACCATGCATCAGTTACGCCAATCTGGGAAGCTCTCATGCGTGGATTCGACCTTTATCACGTCGGAGACGGGGAAGTTAACGCACGCATTGATCGCATCGCTCGACAGCTGAAGGAACAGAGATTAAACCTCAGCGCACTCGTTACCCTCGCGCAAATAGCAGACACAGGCATCACGCATGTCGAGGTGGAGGAACGCGCGATTCCCCCGCGGTTTGCCCAGCTAGTTGCCCAGATGCTGGCGCCTGCCTCCGACGACAGTCAGGAACAGGCTAGTGATAGCTCGTCAGACGAAGCAGAAGAGATCAGCAACTACATTGCACGCAACCTCCTATTTCGGCACGGAGAAAGCAGCGGAAGACTCAGAAGCTCCGATGAATCAACCGGCACCATGGCATGGCTCGCACTCGGGACAGCTGTCGTTCATGCCCTACGAAAAGGCTGTGTACTTGTTGTTGACGAACTTGGCTCAAGCCTTCATCCTCAACTTTCCCGTCTCATCATCGACTGGTTCGATGACCCTGAGGTGAACACAACAGGCGCACAGCTCATCTTCACCAGCCACGATATGACCCTGCTCGATGCGGGCCGTGGCAGCAGAGAGAAGCGCGAGCAAGTGTGGTTCGTTGAGAAGGGTAGCAACGGAGCAAGCGAGCTCTTTAACCTTGATGACTTCACACTCCAGAAGGGCAGCAATATCGTCAAGCAATACCTGGAAGGGCAGTTCGGAGGCGTGCCCTACACCGCACCCTCCCTGATTCACAACCTGCTGAACAGAAACACCGAGGAAATACGGTGAGACCTCATGGGACGGCCCAGTACACGCAAAACACGTAATCCTAAGAATGTGAAGATCCGCTACGCAGTATTTACCGAAGGTCTCGTCACCGAACGGCAGTACCTGGAGCTTCTATACCAACAGATTCGCCCTAAGCACGCGACAATCAAAATCCACGCCATCGGCGGAGAACCGTCACGAGTACTCAAGGAATGCAATAAAGCACTGCGAAAAGACAATTTCGACCATGCAATCCTTATCGTCGATGTTGACCAACACCAGCGACTCGATGAAGTATTGACTAGTTGCAGAAATTCGTCTGAAGTTGACACCATCGTCTCCAACCCTTGCTTCGAGCTCTGGCTCCTCTGGCACACACAAAATCAAACGGGGTACATCGAATCACGGGGTTGCGTCAATCTTGCTCACCGCGCCAAAGTGACGGATGAGAAGGCTCTCACTACCCGGTTCCCCCACGCCAACTACGAAGCAGCCATAGAACGGGCACGCAAAGCGTGGCCAGGCCTTACCCCCAACGAAAAAGGACCCAATCCTTCCTCTGCTATGCCGTGGCTCACCGATCTGCTGGTATCTCCTCCGAAGGAGAAGTAGCTCAGCGGCCAGCGACCTCGCAGCGGCGCAGAAGAGCGCACATGACGGCGGCCGCACCGTCGTTTTCGACGGCGGCCGTCACGTGATTGGCGTGGGCGCGCACCTCGTCGGAGGCCCCGCCCATGGCGACGCCGAAGGCCGCCCATTCGATCATCGCGATGTCGTTGGTGCCATCCCCGACAGCGACGGTCCCGGCCGCGGGAACGCCCAGGCGCGCCCGCAGCGACTCCAGCCCGGTCGCCTTGGTCACGCCGAGCGGCTCAATGTCCGCCCAGGACGTCCAGCCGACGAACACCTCGTGCGTGCGCGACACCTCCAGGGAGGACAGGATCCGGTCGAACTCCTCGCGGTCCATGTCGGCGGCGCGCACGACGATCTTCGGGGTCGGCGTGGAGGCGAGCTCCTCCATCGACACGATGCGGTGATCGCTGCCCTCGATCTCGTCGTTCGGGAAGGGTGCGGAGAGCAGGATGTTGGGGTGCGGCATCGACGCGAACACAGCGCCGGGCACTGCCGAGGCGATCTCCTCCAGGCAATCCCCCGGAACGAAGGTGCGCTCCTCGACAATCTCGCACTGCCCGCCGCTCACGTGCACGAGCGTCGCACCGTTATTACACAGCACCCAGCCATCCGTGAAGTCGAGGGCCCCCAGGACCGGGATCACGCCCTCGAGCGCACGACCCGACGCGATGAGCACGTGGGCGCCTGCGGCGGCGAGGCCGTGGATCCCCTCGAGCACGCGCGGCGTCGCCCCCGCGGGGGTCAGGATCGTGCCGTCGATGTCGAGCGCGACCAGCACCTGGCCCGCCGACGTCGGAAAGTCGGCGGGCAGGGCGGCCGAGGCCTCGTCGAGGAGAACCTCGAAGGGGCGAGCGACTTCCCCGGTGGAGGGGACCGTCAGGAAGCGCTCTTGGCTCATCGAGCGACGGGGGTCAGGACCTCGAGTCCACCCAGGTAGGGGCGCAGGGCCTCGGGCACGTAGATCGAGCCGTCCGCCTGCTGATGGTTTTCCAGGAAGGCGACGATCCAGCGGGTCGTGGCCAGCGTGCCGTTGAGCGTGGCGACTGCGGCCATGCCGTCCTCGCGGCGCTCACGAATGCCGAGGCGGCGCGCCTGGAACGTCGTGCAGTTCGAGGTCGAGGTGACCTCCATGTAGCGCTCCTGGGTGGGCAGCCAGGCCTCGCAGTCGAACTTGCGGGCGGCCGAGGTGCCCAGGTCGCCGGCGGCGGTGTCGATGACGCGGTAGGGCAGCTCGACCTTGGCCAGCATCTCCTCTTCCCACGCGAGGAAGCGCTGGTGCTCCTCGGCGGCGTCCTCGGGGCGGCAGTAGCTGAACATTTCAGCCTTGTTGAACTGGTGGACGCGGATGATGCCGCGCGTGTCCTTGCCCGCGGAGCCGGCCTCGCGGCGGTAGCAGGTGGACCAGCCCATGTAGCGCTTGGGGCCGCCCGACAGGTCGAGGATCTCGTCGGCGTGGTAGCCGGCAAGGGCCACCTCGGACGTGCCCGTCAGGTACAGGTCGTCGGCGGGCAGGTAGTAGATCTCGTCGGAGTGCTCGTTGAGGAAGCCGGTGCCGCCCATGATCTGCGGGGTGACCAGCGTCGGGGTCATCATCGGCACGAAGCCGTTGGCCAGCGCCTGATCCATCGCCATCGTCATGATGGCCAGCTCGAGGCGGGCGCCGATGCCCTTGAGGTAGTAGAAGCGGGCGCCGGAGACCTTCGCGCCGCGCTTGGTGTCGATCGCGTCCAGGCCCTCGCCGAGCGCGAGGTGATCCTGGGGCTCGAAGCCCTCGGCCGCGAAGTCGCGGGGGGCGGGGCCCTCGTGGCGCAGGACCACGAAGTCGTCCTCACCGCCGACGGGCACGCCGTCGAGAACGAGGTTCGGCAGGAGGCGGGCGAGGCGGTCGGCCTCGGCGTCGGCGGCGTTTGCGGCGGCCTCGGCGGCCTTCACCTGCTCGGCGAGCTCCTTAGCCTTCGCCAGGATCGCCGGACGCTCCTCCTTGGAGGCGCGACCCACGGACTTGGAGACCTCTTTCTGGGTGGCTCGCAGCGTCTCGAAGGCCTGGAGGGCCTCGCGACGGGCGGCATCGGCCTCGATGATTTCATCGACGAGGCCGGGGTTGGCTCCGCGGGCACGCTGGGAGGCGCGGGCGGGTTCGGGGTTTTCACGCAGGGCACGCACATCAATCATGCGTCCCATCCTATGCCAGGTGGCATCCCGTGTCCCATACCGCCACGACTTTGAATTCAATACAGCAGGTCAGGGTTATGCACAAACTACACTCCGAGAGTTCTCAAAAGACTGAAAGTTATCCACCTTTGGTGCATAACCGTGTGGATAAGATGACGCCGAGCCTACACCAGGCAGGCGCTTATGACACGAAGTACAACGAAAAGCCACTTAACAGCCCATCCACAGGGCACCCGCAGGCTACGCTTGTGCACATGGACGCAATCTACTGGGCAATCGCAGCCTCCGCCGGAGCCGGAGCGATCGGCGTCGCGCGCCTAGCAACCGCCCTTAGCCGTCGGCACCGCCGCCGCCAGGCCCTTGAAGTCCCCGCCTCCGTGGATGACCCGACGCGCGGACGGCCGCGCCCCTGGATCATCATGAACCCCTCCAAGCACCAGGACCCCCAGGCCTTCAAGGAGCGCATCAACCGCAAAGCCAAGGAACTGGGCATCGACCACGTGCACTGGCGCGAGACCACCCGCGAGGACCCGGGTACCGGACAGGCCGTGCGTGCCCTCAAGGAGGGTGCCACCGTCGTCATCGCCGCTGGCGGAGACGGAACCGTGCGCGCCGTCGCGGCCGGCATGGCCGGATCCGGCGTGCGCATGGGCATCATCCCCGTGGGCACGGGCAACGTCCTCGCCGGCAACCTGTCCATCCCCGACGACCCCGCACAGGCCCTCGCCGTCGCACTCGACCGCAACCACCGCGCCGTCGACCTGGCCTGGGTGCGCATCGAAGACGCCACGCAACAGTCCGATCAGCCCGCCGAGGGCGGCCTCCGCCTCGCCGCGCACGCCGCGCAGCACCCCGAGGACACCCGTCAGAGCGAGGAGGCCCCGGCCTCGTCGAACGAGCCGCGCGCAGACGAGTACGCGTGCCTCGTCGTCGCGGGAATGGGCTACGACGGCGAGACCATGGCCGACACGGATCCCGAGCTGAAGAAGCGCATCGGGTGGATCGCCTACGTATGGGCGGGCCTGGGGGCGATGGGTGCCCCGCGCATGAGGGCGCGCCTGACCCTGCGTTCCCCCGGCGCAGCCGCGCCGGACCCCCTCGGGATCGGCGACCAGATCTCCGGTTCCGTCATCCACGAGGCCGGGGACGTCGCGGACGAGGTCACCGAGGTCGAGGCGCGATCCGTCATGTTCGCCAACGCCGGCGAGATGAAGATGCTCATCCTGGCGCCCGACGCGAATCTGTCGGACGGCCTCATCGACGTGATCGCCGTCGACGCGCAGGCTGGTCTGCTCGGATGGGCGGACGTGACATGGAAGATGCTCGGCCAGCTGATCGGGCTTCGCCCCGTGAACCTGCCCGTCGCGACGGGCACGGTCGCCTTCCGCCAAGCGAAGGGCGCATCCGTGACAGCCGACGAGGCCCAGGTGTGCCAGGTGGACGGGGACGCAATCGGCGTCGCCCGCACCATGCACGTTCGCATGCAGGCGGGTGCCCTCGACATCGCCGTTCCCGCTGAGCGCACGTGGATGGAGCTGCTGCCCGGCTGATCGGCGTCCTCCTGCGGCGCGCGACGTATCGGACATTGGTGAATGATGAGACAATCCGAGTCATATCTGCGGTGACCCAAAGGGTTGCCCGCATCTGGGCTTGTTTCTAAGTGGTGTTACACCACTGAGAGGGGTGTTACACCAGCTCGGACGTAGTGCAATGCTCCCTAACTAGTGCAATGCTCCCTAACTGGTGCAGACCTGCCCGATCTAGCTTGCTAGAGCAGCGCATGCCGCGCACAAGCTTGTTGCCAAGTAGCAGTGCACTACTTAGCGGAGCGTTGCACTACTTGGCGTGGCATTCCACTAGATAGGAAGCAGTGCATTATCCCCGTGACCAGTCCATTGCTGCTGCATCTAGTGCAGTGCTGCGGGGTCTGCGCCCTTTTGCGCCAACAGGGACGTTGTCGGCACCAAGTTCCGCGACGACGCTTGTGACCGATGAGGTGTTACACCCGATCGGTAAGATTCAACCCCTTCTGATCGGGTTGAATCTTCCCGATCAGGTTGAATCCTCCCGATCAGGTTGAATCCCGACGATGGGACGCTAGATTTCTCATTGCACCTCGACCAGGTTTCTCATTACGCCTCGGCGCGGAGCCTCGAGGCGAAGGCTCGCCCATCTCCAACACCAACCCGCTGCACATCTCCACGATCTGCCTTGTTTCTAAGTGGCGTTACACCACTGAGCGGGGTATTACACCAGCTCGGAGGTGGTGTAACACCCCCTAACTGGTGTAATGCTCCCTAACTGGTGCAGACCTGCCCGATACAGCTCGGTTGACAGTTCGTTGGAGCAGCGGATGCCGTGACCCGGCTTATCCCTCAGCGCTGCAGACCTGCCGGGGCGACACCTATTGGATCAGCTCGGCGGCGCGCGTCAGGCCAGCGGCCACGACGGCGCGCTGCCAACAGCCTCGCCCGTGCCATCCCCGCCGTGCAGCAGATCCGCGACCCACGCGCGGCCCGCGCGGAAGGCCTCGTCCGTGGTGCCCGGAGTAACCGCCGCGCGCACGCCGTCGACGCGCGGGTAGGAGCCCATGAAACGCACCTCCGGCGAATAGCGGTGCAGGCCCACGAGGGCCGCCTGGACGCGCTCCTCGCGAATGTGGCCGACGATGTCGATGCTGAACGTGTAGTTGCCGAGGCCGTCCCCGCTCGGGCGCGACTCAATGCGCGACAGGTCGACGCCGCGCGCCGAGAACTGCTCAAGGAGGGTCAGCAGCGCACCCGACTCGTTGACGGGCAGGGCCACCTGGATGGTCGTCTTATCCGCGCCGGTCGGCGGGGGCACCACGCCGGGGCGGGCCACCAGGACGAAGCGGGTGATCGCGCCCGGATTGTCGGCGACGTCGGTGAACAGGGCCTCAAGGCCGTAGGTGTTGACCGAGACCGCGTTACACAGGGCGGCATCGAAGGAGGCGTCGCCGTCGGAGAGCAGCTCGGCGGCGGCAGCCGTCGACGTCGCGGGCACGTGAATCGCGCCCGGGAAGGTCTCTTCGACCCATCCGCGGCACTGCGCCCACGCGTGCGGGTGAGTGCCGATGCGGCGGATATCCTCGGGGCGCGTGCCCGGCAGGACGGCCAGCTGGAAGACGACGTGCACGTGCATCTCGGCGACGATGACGAGGGGGTCGCCGTGCGAGAGGGAATCCAGCGTCGCGTTGACACCGCCCTCGATGGAGTTTTCGATCGGGACGACGGCCCGGTCGGCCTCGCCGCGGCGCACGGCCGCGAGCGCCTGCGGGGCGCTCGTCATCGGCATGAGGATCGCGCCGGCGGGAGCGACCTGGTGGACAGCCTGTTCGGTAAACGTGCCGAAGGGGCCGAGGAAGGCGATACGAAGCTTGTCACCGAGGGGCGCGGGGCCGGGAATGTTCGTCGTCATGGTGTCAAGGGTAACGAGAGCATCGCGCGCGGTGCGCCCTCGTTTCAGCGCCGGGGGCGCATTGTGGCCAATCGCGCGGGATTCGAGGGGCGCGCGGACCTCTTGTGGGCACGCCCGGGAATAGGCACGCCCCCGGGAGGCAGGTCACGCACACCCCCAGGCAAGCGGTTCGGGCCTCAGCTACCGCCCCCGGGGACGCCGGTCGCGAAGGCATCGCGTCCGCCGCCGGGGGTGATGTCGCCGCATGCGGTGATCTTCCACAGTTTCGCGGTGCCGCCTGCGTCGACGAGCTCGAACCCGGTGGACGTGTCGACGCCGTAGAGACCCGGGTTACGGGCGGAGCGCATGAAGTTGTAGTAGGCGCCGTCTTCTTCCTCGTAGAAGTGCGTGATGCCGAGTCGGCGCACGACCTCGCACACCTCGGGGTCGGTCGCGATGTCGTGGAAGTGCTGGGTGAGGACCTTCTGCGAGGCGCTGTCCGCGTTGACTGTGCTGAGCTGCGGGAAGACGGCCTTGCGCCCGCCGAGCATCTCGGAGTAGGCGGCACCCGCGATCGGGTCGCCGAGGATGAGAGCGTTGGGCGCGGTCGTGTACTTCATGCGGCGCGCCATGGCGAGTTCGCCGGTGGTGGCCATGCCGGGCTTGCCCAGGTGCGCGGGGTCGTACACGTAGGCGACCGCGGTATTGCGGGCGTCGATCGCTCCGAAGCCGGATAGGACGAGGATGAGGAGGCCGACGCCCACCTGGATCGGCCAGCGCGGTGCTTCGATCTCGTCGTCGACGCCGCGTTCGGCGAGGATGCGCTGCAGGGATCTGGTCCACGCGGCGTGCAGAGCGTGGATGATCGCGGCGGTGCCGACCGCCATGAGGATCGTCAACGCGATGTCTTCGACGCCCATGATGCGTCGGGCGTCCTTGTACCAGGGGGCCAGCAGGTACGTGCGCAGCGCCGAGTTGGGCGCGTACGCGAGGCCGGTCAGGCCCGCGAGGATCAGGTAGGAGACGAGCGGCCAGCACGGCAGGGGCAGCGCCTCTTCCTCGTCGGACGAGGCCGGGGCCCCCTCATCCTCGTCCGCTTCCTGCGTGAGTCCGGCCTGTTCGGCGGCGCGCTCGAGGGGGTCGGGCCGACGCCAGAGCGCGTGCAGGCGCGCGGTCGCGGCGATGCCCGCAACAAGGAGCAGCAGCTGAATGAGGGTCCAGTAGGTGCTGCTCGGCGTGCTCGTGAAGGGCGGGTAGGGCAGGAATGCGTGGGCGAAGGCCTCGCCCCAGTTGCTGCCGTCGCGCCGGTAGGCACCCATCGCCTGGATCTTCGACGACGACAGCGCGAGGAGGGGTGCCGCGACGACGCCGAGCGCGAGGGCACCCCACGCGAGGGCGGCGAGCTGGCCTCGTCCATCGCGCTCGTAGGCCCGGCGCGCGAAGGATGCGAGAGAGGCCAGGAGGGGCGCGATCAGCAACGCGAGGATCGAGAACGCGGCGCTCGGGTGCGCGCCGACGAGGCCGAGGGTGCCGATCAGCAGGAAGACGGCCTGCGGGATGCGGCGCATGAACGCGCGCACTCCGTCTCCGGCTCGCAGATCCGTGGTCAAGCGCCGGCCGACGACGATCGCGGCGGCGGCGAGCCCCGGGACCAGCGCGGTGCCGGTCGAGTTGGGCCACTGGTTGTACATGGTGAGTGCGTCGGCCGGCATGTTGAGCAGCATGCCGCCGATGACCGGCGCGGCGAGGAGGGCGCTGCGCGACGCGGTGAGCACCGAGACGAGGGCGGCCAGGCCGATCACCCACACGGCCATGAGGGCCAGGGAGGAGACGTTGGCGGTCTGGACGACCGAGTCGTAGCGCGCGAAAAGCGCGACGAACGCGTGCCAGCCCGTGGGGTAGTAGACGCTGCGGCCGCCGTAGAGCTCGTGGAGGCCACCGAAGGGGCTCGCGTCCTTTCCGTACAGGATCGCGTGCACGCCGTTCTGGTGGAAGGTCGGGTCCCACTGCTGGACGGGGTTGGCCGGGTCTGCGCCCGTGAGGAGAGGCCACGCGGCCACGAGGAAGCCGACGAGGATCGCTCCCCACGTGGAGGCGCGGACCGCCGCCTGCGCGCCGCCGATGGGCACGCGCACGCCGATGGCCTCGCGCAGGGGAACTCCCCGCAGCGAGAAACCGCCGTTGCTGCGGTGGAAGAAGCTCAACGCCCACGCGGCGGCGCCACCGATGGCGCTCAGGCCGAGGACCGGCAGGGCGGTGGAGGGCTCCCACTCGATGTCGAGCGCCGGGTAGGCCACCGACAGGGCCGTGACGAGGCCAAACGTGAACGCGGGTGCCGCACCGATCGCGACGAGCGACGAGCGCCCCCCGGCCCGCAGCCACATGAAGCCCGGCAGCACCAGGGCGACCATCATGGCCAGCAGGGTCGGAACCAGCATCCACCAGGCCAGCATGGATTACTCCTTGTCGGATGCGGCGCGGCGCTTGCCGATCATCTCGATGATGACGGGCAGGACCGACGCGAGGATGATGACGCCGAGGATGAGCGTCAGGTTGTCGTGCACGAAGGGAACGTTGCCCAGGAGCGCGCCCAGGAGGATGAAGCCCGCGCCCCACAGGAGCGCGCCGAGCGTGTTGAATGCCAGGAACTTCGGGTAGGGGTAGCGGGCCATGCCCGCGGCGATCGGGATGAACGTGCGCACGAAGGGAATAAAACGGCCGATGACCAGCGAGCGGCCTCCGTAGTTCGTGAAGTAGTGCTCCGCCTTCTCCAGGTGCTCCGTCTTGAGGATGCGGGCGTCCGGCTTGAAGAAGCGCCGCCCCCACTTGGCACCCAGGAAGTAGCCGATTTGCGCGCCGATGAACGCGGCGACGACGACGAGGAGGATCAGGGTCGGCAGGTGCAGGCCGAGGCGGTCGTGGAGCAGGCCCGCAGTGAACAGGAGGGACTCGCCGGGCAGAACCGGGAACAGGACACCTGACTCGATGAGGACGATGAGCATCGTGCCCCACAGCACCCACGGCCCCATGGCGACGAGCAGGGACTCGGGATTTTTGAACCACTCGATAACGGTGTGCAGCATCGACGGATCTGATGCGGTCACGAGTGTCGACCAGGTCACGATAGGGCCCTTTTCTGCCGGGAATGTATCACCCTAACCCTACCTTTGTTGACCACGAATATAGGATAGGCGGCATGAGGAAGCGCAAGGATTCACACGACGGCTCGCCGGTCGCTGACACAAACCTCCTCTTCGTCCCATCATCATCTGACGATTCCGCTGAGAACGGGGTCGACGCCCTCATGGGAATGATCGACGAGGCAGGGGCACAGCCCGCGCCACCGCCACCCCCCGAGGTACCCGCATCGGAGGCCCGCACGGAGGTCATGGCGCCCGTCGTCGTGCCCGACGCGACCACCGCCCCGGTCGCCATGCCCCCCAGCATTCCTCCCAGCATTCCTCCCAGCCACGCGGACGCCGACCAGGGTGCCCCGGCCTCGTCGACGGTCGGCCACAGCGGCGTCGCGGTGCCTCCTCCACCGAGCCTTCCCACCGATTCCGATAGCGCCACCAATGCGGATGAGCCCGCCCCGGCCTCGTCCACGCCCGTGGCCACCGACAGCACCGAGGATGCGCACGGCGCCGAGGAAGAGGCCACCCCCGCGAACGCATCCGAGGAGGCGGAGAAGACCCCCTCCCCCGCCACCGGCGAGATCGCCGCGACCCTGCCCGTGCGTCGCATGCGCCTGCCCCGCCCCGTCTACATCGCCGACCGCATCACGAGCGTGCGACGCCGCCGCGAGGACGCCGTCGACGTCGTCATCTCCCTCATCGCAATTTTCTTCATCTGGACGATCGGCGCGCTCGCCAGCGCCACCACGCGCGGCGTCACCATGGACGTCCTCAGCTTCCAGCTGGTCCGCAAGATCCTCATCCTGCCGGTGAGTATCACCGAGGGCCTCATCATTTTGACTACGCCGATCCTCGTGATCGTCTCGCTCGCGCTGCGCAGACGCCTCCAGGCGATCATCCAGGTCCTGGTCACGAGCCTCGTGGCGGCAGTCGGCGGCTGGATCATCATCCTGCTGACGGGCCTGCTGCCCTCCGACCTGACCGCGCCGCTGAGCGTGGACCGCGCACTGGCCACCCAAGGCTCCCAAACCGGTATCGCGATTGCGATCAACCTGGTCATCGTCACCCTGTGCGCCCTGTTCACCTCCGCGGGTGAGGCCCAGTCGATGAAGGCCATTAAGTGGGGCTGGACCGGCCTGTGGATCATCCTCATCCTGGGCGTGCTGCGCTCCTCCATGACGCTGCCCGTCGCCTTCATCTCCGTCTTCCTGGGCCGCGCGTTCGGCTCGGGCTCGCGGTGGATCATGGGTTATGACGACCAGAGGGCCAAGGGCGCGAAACTCGTCGAGGCGCTCCTCGGCATCGGGATTACGCCCTCGCGTATCGTGCGCACCGACCTCGACACCACCGAAGAACCCCTATCGACGTGGGCAGTCGCAGAAGACCCGCGCGGCCACCTCACGCAGATGCCCGCCGACCTGGGCGACATGGGCGTCACGGTGACGCGTCACCCGGGCCAGGATCACCACCGCCACTACCAGGCGTGGAGCGACACGGGCCTCGCCTACGAGCTCATCGCCATGGATCCCGGCCAGGAGCTGACCGGCACCCTCCTCGAAATGTGGAATAACCTGCGTCTGCGCGGCATCAGCCGGTGGGTCTCCCCCTCGCTCAAGGCGCAGGCCGAGCGCTCCTCGTTCACGACCCTACAGGCGCTGCGCGCGGGCGTGTTCACGCAGGAGCCGATCGGCATCGCCTCGGCCTCCGACTCGATCATTCTGGTCATGTCCGCGCTGCCTCCGACGACCCCGCTGACTGAGCTCGGCGAGGCCGCCACGGACGAGGTCTTGGACCGCGCGTGGGAGCAGCTGCACTTCGCGCACGCGCGCGGCATTTCGCACCGCGCCCTCACCCCCGAGGCCGTGGTCGTCGATTCCTCCTCGGACGTGTGGCTCCTCGACTGGGATTCCGGCGAGGTCGCGACGACCGAGCTCAACCAGTCGATCGACATCGCGCAGATGCTGGTCCTCACGGCACTGGCCGTGGGACCCGAGCGCGCGCTCGAGGCCGGACGGCGCTGCGTCGGGGAGGAGACGCTGATCGCGTGCGCCCCCGTCATCCAGAAGCCCGTTCTTCCCGCATCCATCAACCAGCGCCTACGCCGTTCCGACCTGCTCAGCGAGCTGCGCGCGGCCCTCGTGGGCGACTCCGAGGCCGAAACCGCGCCGACGGCTGACCTGCAGCGCTTCCGCCCGCGCACAATCTTCACGATCGCGGTGGCGTTCATCGCCGTGTTCATCGTCGTGGGTTCGCTGAACTTCAGCGACATCGTGACCACGGTCAAGAGCGCGAATCCATGGTGGATGCTCGCTTCTGCCGTGCTCGCCTGCCTCATCTGGGTCGGTTCCGCGGTCCCGCTTGTTGCCCTGTCGCCTGAGAAGCTGAGCCTGCGGGAAACCCTCATCGCCCAGGTCGCGGCCTCGATCATTACGATCGTGGCGCCCGCCGGCGTGGGACCCGCGGCCCTCAACCTGCGCTACCTGCGCAAGCGTCGCGTACCCACGGCGATGGCGGTGACGACCGTGACCCTCATGCAGATCTCGCAGGCGCTCATCACGATCATCCTGCTGCTGCTCGTCATGGTGATCGCCGGATCGTCACTGTCCGTATCGGTCCCCTACGGCACCATCCTGGGTGTCGTCGCGGTCGTCATGGTCGCGGTCGGCGTCATCGTCGCGGTGCCGAAGGTGCGCCGCTGGATCTGGTCGAAGATTCAGCCGACCTGGCAGCAGGTCTACCCGCGCCTCCTGTGGATCATCGGCCAGCCGCGTCGCCTCGCAGCGGTCGTGGGCGGCAACCTGCTGATGAACATCGGCTACGTGGGCGCGTTCTGGACGGCGCTGCTCGCCATGGGCGGTTCGCTGAACTTCTCCACGGTGTCGATCACCTACCTGACGGCGAACGCGGCCGGCTCGTTCATCCCCTCGCCGGGCGGTATCGGTACGGTCGAAACGGCGCTGACCTCGGGCCTGACGGTCGCGGGCATCTCCTCGTCGGTCGCCATCGCGACGGCCCTGCTCTACCGCCTCGTCACCTTCTACGGTCGCATCCCGTTCGGCTGGCTGGCGATGAAGTACATGGAAAAGAAGGACATGATCTAGGGCGCGGACTAACGCGCGCGGATCCGTCACACTATCCATTTACTTCAAATTAAGGCTAAATTTGAAGTAAATGGAAGCAATGCCTTCTCGACGAACATATCCACAGTCGCACCCTGACGACTGCCACCGCATCGCGGCAACCCTCGAACCCCTCCCTTCTTGTCAGTCACCGTCCCCTTCAAGGACACAGTCAACCCGACGCTGAAGATCTGACACCGGATACCACTCGAAACTCCGGCCGCGCCGAACACGTCTCAAATAGCCCTCATCCTCGAGTCCACGCAGGTCGGCGTGCGCAGTCTGAGGAGTGACCCTGTATTTGTTGGCATGCGCCGCCGCTGTCACTGTCATCATGGGATCACGCAAGGCTTCTTCGATGACGCCGATCTGACGGTTTGTGAGCGTCGTGGCACGCAGGCGATGCTTCACCTGATCCAGCTCCTTGGATTTCTTTGCCAGATAATCGTGCAGCTCGCGGATTCCACGCAGAATTATCCGCGCATGCCAGATCAGGAAGTAGGTAAGGTCGCCCTCATCCTGCTCAACTTCAAGGAATGAGCGAGCGTACTGTGCGGGCACTCTATGCAGTAGTCGGGACACCGGAACGAAGTCCATCAGAAAGAAGCCCTCACGCAGCATCACCCACTGCGCAATGACGCGGGCAGTGCGACCGTTACCATCAACGAAGTAGTGGTCGTATCCCATCATGAAGTGAACAATGAGCGCCCTGACGAGGGGCGGCACATATTGCGTCGCATACTCACCTTCGCCATTCACGAAGGAACACAGACGCTCCAGGCGCTCGGGCAGCTCCGATGCGGACGGCGGAACATGGAGCGGTTGCTCCTCATTTTCTGTCCCGTAGATGCGAACCCTGCCCTCCCCCTCCCGCTGGAGGCGGCCAGCATCGCCCGGATCATCGAGCGTCCCCTCAGTCACGATCCGATGAACCTCGCAGACAAACTCAGGAGTGAGCTTATCCGTGAGACGCCCCCGCACAAATTCAAGGGCGAGAAAGTTGTTTCGAATCATCCGCTCCGACCGCGTCTGCGGACGCCGCCCTTCCCGGAGCATCTTTTTCGCATCGCGCCTCGACGTGGAGGCTCCCTCCATCTGGGAGGAGGTGATCGCCTCCTCGTACAGGGAGTTGATGAGGTACCTGTCTCTCGCTGCCTCTGTCGCAACCTCCCCCGGGAGCTCGACCTGACCTCGCGCCTGAGCGGTAATATCCTCATTCAGACTCAAAAGGACATCGGGCAGATTAAAGGTCAAGGGTGTTGCGTCCTTCATCGTGAAGGGCGTCGGTCTAGCAGTGGTCGCTCGAGCACTGCGAACCGCGCACCACCAGGCCTCGCGTGTGAGCCCCTCGGGCACCGGCTCGGCCCGGAAGTAATACTCCCACGGCCGATACTCCGGATCATCAAGTCCACCAGCTAGCGCGCGAATAACAGACGAACGATGATCCTCATCCATATCCCTGAGGCTATTGAGAATACGGTCATAGAGTTCAGCCAGGCGACAGGGCGGAGGGGTCGGCTTCTTCATGACTGCTCCGTTCACGCTTATTTCAAATTACTTCTAATATTATCTTAATTTGAAGTAATTAGAAATACCCTCACCCCAAGTCCTGGATCCCATCTATGCGCAAAAGAGCGCACCCCACCTGCCTCGTACCGGCGCGAGGCAGCCGGATGTTCGCCTACTGGAGGCTGTTGTTGCCGTCCGGGTAGGCCGCCTGGACGCCGCTCACCCCTCGGATCGTCTCCAGCGAACCGGCGGGCACGCGCAGGGCGTAGCCGCGCAGCGCATTGCGGTACTCGCGCTCCACAGACACGGACGCGCCCGGGAAGGACGCGGCCACGGCCTCGTTAATCGAGGCGAGGGTCGCCTCCCCGTCAGCACCCTCCGCGAGCTGGACGATCACGACGACGGTGGCGTCGGCACTCTCGCTGCCGGATTGCGCGCTCGGGCCGCTTTGCCCATTCTTCGACGTCAGCGCGGTGTCGGGGTTGACCGTCGACGAGGCCGTGGCCCCCGGAGCGGACTGGGCGGAGTCCGCGGGAGCGCCGGACTGCGACGCGGGTGTCGGCGACGTCGCGGTGGAACAGCTCGCGACCGCGAGCGCGCACGTGCCCACCCCGGCCAGGAAAACGGCTGGTTTCTTCATGGTTATCTGCTCCTTACTGCGGGCATGCGCTGTCGTGCTGACGCCTCCAACATACCGCAGCGACCATCGACGTCGCGGCGTTAGTACATGCATGCGAACACCCGTGGGCGCGCATGCGACGGGGCCCGGGAGCGCTCGCAGTAAGCGTTCCCGGGCCCCGGCCTCGTGAATCGAGATTCGGCGAATCGCAAATCAGCGAATCAGTGATTCAGGTTCGATGCGCATCAGCGCACCCAGACTCCGTTCGCGTCGAACACGTAGGTGCGTCCGTTGATGACCTGCGTGCCGGTGAGCATGGCGCCGGAGGGTGCCAGGTAGTACCAGGAGCCACCCACGTTGACCCAGCCGGTCGCCATCTTTCCGGAGGCGTTCAGGTAGTACCAGGTACCACCGTCGTTCACCCAGCCGATGGCCATCGCACCGTTGCCGGTGAGGTAGTACCAGGAGCCGCCGTCGGCGACCCAACCGGTGGCCATGACCTTCGTGACCGGGTCGAGGTAGTACCAGGAACCGCCGTCAAGGACCCAGCCGCCCACGAGGGCGCCGGACTCGTTCGCGTAGACCCACTGGCCGTCGGCGCGCTTGAGGAAGCCGGTCGCCATGTAACCGGAGGGGCCGAACAGGTAGTCCGAACCGTTGATCGTGAACCAGCCGTTCTTCAGGTAGCTCGCGCCGTCGGCGCAGGAGTACCACCAGCCGGCGCCATCCTTGACCCAGTGGCCGCCCTCGGTGCTCGTGCAGGCGTCGGTCGTGCCCGTGTTGTCGCTGGGCAGGTTGAGGGTCGCGGCCTCGGAGTGGTTGAGGCCGTAGTCCCATGCCAGCAGGTACGGGTGGGCGATGACGTTGCCGGAGCCACCCTGGTCGGTCCACGCGGAGTTGATGTCCTTGAAGGGGATCTCAACATGGTAGGCGCGCGAGCCGTCAGCCGCGGTGGTGGCCTCGTTGTCGGTGAAGATGTGGCGGTAGAACCACAGGCCGTCGGCCGGGTCGTGCAGGTCGATCGCGGCCAGCGGCGACGCATCCGTCACGTCGAAGGACAGGACGGTGTCGGCGCCTTCACCCTTGTACTCCAGGTTGGAGACGACGGGTGCGGCCGTGTCGATGCTGAACTCGTAGGAGATCGACTGCTCGGCCTGCGAGGGGCCGTCGTTGTGCGCGGAGAGCGTCAGCTTGTACTGGCCATCGGGCAGGTTCTTGTATGCGTCGGCGCGCGCATCCAGGGACATCGGATCGTGTCCCTGCTCGAGCCAGGTCATCTGGCCGGTGGAGGGATCCACGGCGGACTTCCAGTTCATGAATCGCGTGAAGGACGCGACCTTCTCCCCGGCGGCGTTCGTGTACGCGGCGTTGACCGTGTGGACGCTGCGCAGCGTGCCCGTGCGGGGCTGGAGAACCGTGGGAGCGCCCGAGGCGTCCGAACGGGAAATGATGTTCTGGCTCGGGTTGGGCGCTCCGATACGATCACCGTCCTTGACCAGGGGGTTGTATCCCAGCTGCTGGCCCGTGGTGCCGTTGTAGACCCAGGAGGCGAGCGTGTGAGCGCCACCCTCGGAGGCGAGGGCGTCGAAGATGGGAGCCTTGCCCCAGTCGCCGTAGAAGCCCATGTAGGGCACGGTCAGGTCGGGCTGAGACGCAGTCTTCGAGGTGAAGCGCACGAAGCCGTCGAGGAAGGTGCCGTTGGGCGTGTTCTGCGCGACGTAGGAGTCGAAGGCGGCGCGAGGCGTGACGTCCACGCCCACGGTCGCCTCGCCGTTCGCGGGGACGGTGATGGTCGCACCCTCGCCGGTACCGCTCACAGCCGCGCCGGAGTAGGCGATGTCCACGCCCTTGCCACGCCAGTCGGAGGTGTGGCCGGTGAAGAACCCGCCGTCAACGATCTCGGAGAGCGCCTGCGTGTTCAGGGCGTAGGTGGCCTCGGCGCCGGAGAGGTTGTGCAGGGTGACGTCGAAGTGCCACCCCTTGGTGCCGTCGCCCAGGTCGGCCTTGGGTCGGGACTGCTCGGGGGCGCCCACCACGGTCGGGTACACGGACGAGGTCGTGGCAGCCAGGACATTCGTCAGACCCGAGCCCTGCTTACGCGGGGAGTACGGGGCACCGGAGTCCTCGAGCGGGTCGGCGATGGGGGCCGCCGTGCCCATGATGAGGTTCTGGACGACGTTCACCTTGTCGCTCGCGCTCATGGACGCGAACAACGGGTCATTCTGGACGCGCTCCAGGACGACGGCGCTGACGCCCGCCATCTGCGGGGTGGCCATGGACGTGCCGGACATGAACTCGTAGTTGCCGCCGGGCACAGACGAGTAGATGTTGCCGCCGGGGGCGCTGACCTCGGGCTTGAGGCGCAGGTCGGGGGTGACGCCCCAGGAGGAGAAGCTCGACATGGAGTACTTCGCGCTGGGGGGCACCACCTTGCCGGGGGCGACGCTCAGGTGGTGGTCGGCGGCGGCCAGCATGGCCTCGCCGTCTGCCTGCGAGATGAACGCGGCGGGCACGCCGTCGGTCGCCAGGCTCATGACGACGAGCGAGTCACCGGGCACGTTGTTGTAGACGATGAAACCGGCGGGCTTGGAGCCTGCGATGTTGTTGAACTTGTCCTGGAAGGTGAGGGAGCCGCGCTTGACCAGCACGATCTTGCCGGCGAGGCCATCGGGGTACTTGGCCTTGAGCGCGGCGCCGTCCTCGGCCGAACCGATGCCGCCGTCGACGTACTCGAAGGGGCCGCCGGTCAGGTCGGACAGGTCGGGCATCTTCTGGCCGTCGGCGCCGCCTGCGCGCTGGTAGGGGATGTCGCGGTCGCCGACACTGAAGGCACTGTGCGCCAGCGAGTTATCGACCGAGGCCACGGACACGACGGAGGAGTAGGACGCCGGCTCGCACAGGACCGAGGAGTCGGGGTCCGAGGCGTAGGGCAGGTTCTTGCCGGACAGGTTGCCATATCCGGCGGTGTACTCGTTACCGGCGGCCGCATTCACGGTCACGCCCGCGGCCTGCAGGTTCTTGAAGACGGTGGCGTACATGGAGTCGGCTTCGTTGTCCATGCCGCCGGTCTGTCCGAGGGACAGGTTCACGACGTCGGGGTGCAGGATCACCATGTCGTCGAGTGCGGCGAGCAGCGCCGAGTCCGGGATGCCGCCGTTGGAGCTACGGGCGACCTTGGCGACGATGATCTGGGCGTCGGGGGCGATGCCGACGATTTCGCCCGCGTTGCCCGCGGTGATGCCGGCGACGTGCGTGCCGTGCGATCCGGCTTCGCCGGTCGGCGAGGGGTCAGGGTCGTTATCCGCGTAGTCGTAGGCGAAGGGGAACTTTTCCGACACGTAGGTGCCGGTCTTTCCATCACCCAGCTGGGGGGTCAGGGATGCGACCTTATCCGCTGAGAGCTCGGGGGTGCCGTGCAGGGCGCCCGCGAACGCCGGGTGCGTCATGTCCACGCCGGTGTCGATGACGGCGACGACCTTGCCTTCACCATTCTGGGTGATCTGGTCGGCGTGCATCATCAGCTGGGGGCTGAGGTTGGCGGGGTCCTGGGCGGCGGTGCGAGCGGAGTTCGTCGCACCCTCGCCAGCGACCTGGTCGTCGGCACCTTCGACGTGGGTCTCGCGGTCGAGGAACGCGGCCTTGACGCCGCTCACCGCGCGGATCGCGTCGAGGGAGCCGGCGGGGGCGTTGAGCGCGAAGCCCTTCAGGGCGTTGTCGTACTCGCGCTCCACCTGGGCGGTGGCGCCGGGGAATGCGCCGGCCACGGCCTCGTTGATGGAGGCGAGGGTTCCCGCGCGGTCGGCGTTGTCGTCGAGCTGGACGACGATGCTCACGACGGAGGCGGGGTCCACCTCGTCGGTCGCCTGGGCCGGCTCGGTCTGGGTGGCCTGCCCGCTCTTCGAGGTGAGCGCGGTATCGACGTTACCGACGGGCAGGGACGAGGCCGTGGTGCCCGCGTCGGGTTGCGTGTCCGCGCCGGTGGGCGGGGATGCGAGGGTCGCGGGGCCAGCTACCACGAGCGCCGCGGTGCCGGCCAGCGCGAGGAGCGTCGCTGGTTTCTTCGTTGTCATCTACCTACTCCAATGTGTTGACAGGCGGTCGCGTAAGAACGAGGAGAGGACCGCGTCTATTGGCCGCCATAATCAACATAACCGCAGACAAGTCTTGTGACAAGCTTTGTTTCACCTAGAGAAACACCTGACGATTATTTTACCCAGTAACGGATTCCGGGCCCGAGAACGCTTACACAGCAACGTTCTCGGGCCCGGAAGGGAATGTTGACAGATTCAGGAAGCTCGGCGCTTATCGCACCCAGGCGCCCGAATCGTCAAACACGTAGGTGCGCCCGTTGATCACATGCGTGCCCGTCAGCATCGCACCGGAGGGCGCCAGGTAGTACCAGGTTCCCCGATCCTTGACCCAGCCGGTCGCCATCTTTCCGGAGGCGTTCAGGAAGTACCAGGTACCGCCGTCTTTCACCCATCCGATGGCCATCGCGCCCGAGCCCGTCAGGTAGTACCAGGATCCGCGGTCGGCCACCCACCCGGTCGCCATGACGTGAGAGGCGGGGTCGAGGTAGTACCACTGGCCGCCATCCTTCACCCAACCGCTCACGAGGGCTCCATCGGAGTCGGCGTAGACCCACTCGCCGCTCGTGCGCTTGAGGAAGCCGGTCGCCATGTAGCCCGACGGCCCGAACTGGTAGTCGTGGCCGTTGATGGTGAACCAGCCGCCCTTGAGGTAGGTCGACCCATCGGCGCAGGCGTACCACCAGCCGATGCTATCCTTCACCCAGTGGCCGCCCTCGGGGTTCACGCACGGGCTGGGTGTGCCCGGGTTGGCGCTGGGCAGGTTGATCGGGAAGATCTCGGAGGGGTTGAGGCCGTAGTCCCACGCGAGGATGTAGGGGTTGGCGATGACGTCGCCGGTGCCGCCCTGGTCGGTCCACGCCTGCTTGATGACGCTGAGCGGGATCTCGACGTGGTACGTGTACCGGCCGTCGGCTCCAACACTGCCCTCATCTTCGGTGAAGACGTGGCGGTAGAACCACAGGCCGTCGGCCGGGTCGTGCAGGTCGACAGCCGACAGCGGCGAGTCGTCGGTGACATCGAAGGTGACGACGAAGCCCTCATCCTTGCCGGAGTACACCAGATCGGAGATGACGGGGGCCTTCGTGTCGAGGCGGAAGTTGTAGGAGATCGACTGCCGGGCAGACGACGGACCGTCGTTGGATGCGGCGATTCGCAGCGTGTAGGTGCCATCGGGCAGCTGCGCGAACTTCTCCGCGTTCGCATCGAAGGCGGTGGACTCGTGGTAGGCCTCGACCCAGGTATTCTCCTCGGTGCTGGTCAGGTACACGGACTTCCAGTTCTGGTGGTTGGTCACGGAGAAGACCGTCTCCCCGGCCTCGTTCGTGTAGGTGCTGGTCAGCGCATGCACGCTGCGCAGCGTGCCCGTGCGCGGTTCGAGGATCGTCGGGGCGCCCGAGGCCGTGGACCGCGAGATCACGTAGCGCTGCGGATTCGGGTTACCACTGCGGTCGGCCGCCTTGACGAGCGGGTTGTAGCCGAGGGAGGCGCCGGTCTGGCCGTTGACGATGTCCGAGGCCCGGGTGTGCGCCCCACCCACAGAGGCGAGCGCGTCGAAGATGGGGGCCTTGCCCCAGTCGCCGTAGAAACCCAGGTAGGGCACGGCCAGGTCGGGCTGACCGGCGGCCTTCGAGGTGAAGCGCACGAAACCATCCAAGAACGTGCCGTTAGGCGTGTTATCAGCGACGTAGGACGCAAACTCACTACCCGGCGTCACGTCAATACCGACGGTCGCCTCGCCGCTCGCCGGGACCGTCACCGTCGCGCCCTCGGCCGAGGCAGAAGCCGCACCCGAGTACGCGATCTCCACGCCACGGCCTCGCCAATCCGAGGAATGCTCCGTGAAGAACCCACCGTCCACGATCTCCGACAGAGCCTGCGAGCTCAGCTCATAGGTCGCCGCCGTGCCGGACAGGTTATGCAGCGTGACATCAAAGTGCCAGCCCTTCGTCCCGTCCCCCAGGTCTGCCTTGGGACGAGACTGCTCAGGCGCACCCACCACGGTCGGGTACACCGACGAGGTCGTCGCCGCCAGCGCGTCCACCAGGCCCGCACCCTGCTTACGCGGGGAATAGAGCGCGCCCGTCGTCTGAGCCGCATCCGTCAGAGGACGAGCCGTGCCCATGATGAGGTTCTGCACCACATCGGCCTGCTGGCGCGCACTCATCGACGCAAACAACGGATCGGACTGGACGCGCTGGAGGACGATCGCGCTGATGCCAGCCATCTGGGGCGTGGCCATCGAGGTGCCCGAGGTCTGCTCGTACGCACCGTTCGGTATCGACGAGAAAACGTTGCCACCGGGCGCAGCGATCTCGGGCTTGAGGCGCAGGTCCGGGGACACGCCCCACGAGGAGAACTCCGAGGCCTCGTAGATGGAGGACTGCGGCAGGACCTGTCCCTCGGCGATGGAGAGCTTGTGTTCGGGGGCGTCCAGCATGGCTTGGCCGTCGGCCTGGGAGATGAACGCGGCGGGCAAGTCCTGCGTCGTCAAGTTCATGATGATGAGCGAGCCGACAGAGACGTTGTTGTAGACGAGGATGCCGGCCGGATGCAGGTCGTAGAGGTTCTCGACCTTCTTCTGGTAGGTCATCTTGCCGCGCGAGACCAGGGCGATCTTGCCGGCGAGGCCGTCCGGGTATTTCTCCTTGAGGGCGGCGACGTCCTCCTCAGAGGCGAACCCGGCGTCCACGTACTCGTAGGTGCCGGCGGGCAGGTCGGAGAAGTAGGCGACCTTCTCGCCGTTCATGCCGCGCGAGCGCTGGTAGCCGATGTCCTTCCCGTTAACGGTGAAGGCGTTACGGATGAGCGCGTTCTCGACGGAGGCGACGGCGACCACCGAGGAGTAGGTCGCGGGCTCGTCAATGACCGAGGAGTCGGGGTCCGAGGCGTAGGGCAGGCCCTTGCCGGAGTTGTTGCCGTACCCGGTGGAGAAGGCGTTGCCCGCGGCCGCGTTGACGGTGATGCCCGCGTCCTGGAGCTTCTTATACACGGTCGCGTAGACCGTGTCGGCCTCGTTATCCATGCCGGCCGTCCAGCCGAGCGACAGGTTGATGACGTCGGGGTGCAGGACCAGCATGTCGTCGAGGGAGGCGAGCAGCGCCGAATCCAGCAGCGCGTCGTCCTCGCTGCGCGTCACCTTCGCGACGATCACCTGAGCATCCGGAGCGGTACCGATGATCTTGTCGGCATTACCCGCGGCGATGCCGGCGACGTGCGTACCATGGAAGCCGGAGCCTCCCTCGCGCGGCGACGCATCGTTGTCACTGTCCGCATAGTCGTAGGCGAAGGGGAACTTCTGCGAGATGTAGACGCCGGTCTTGCCCTCACCCAGCTGGGACGAGAGCGCAGCGACCTTCTGCGGGGTGAGCGCGGGCGTTCCCGCGAGCGCGCCCGTGAACGCCTGGTGGGTCGTGTCGACACCCGTGTCGATGACGGCGATAACCTTGCCTTCGCCCTTTTGCGCGACCTGGTCGGTGCGCATCATCAGCTGGGCGCTCAGGTTGGCGGGGTCCTGCCCGCCGTTTTGCGAGGCCTCGAGGCCTCCCTCGGCATCGAGGGTCGCTCCGTCGTTCACGTGTCCCTCACGCTCGAGGAACGCTGCGCGCACGCCCGGGGCGCGACGGATCGCGTCGAGCGCACCGGCGGGAGCCTTGAGAGCAAAACCCGTCAGGACGTTGTCATACTCGTGCTCCACCTGCGCCGAGGCGCCGGGGAACTGAGCAGCCACAGCCCGGTTGATCTCGCTGATCGCGCCCTCGCGGGGTGCGCCATCCTCGAGCTGGACGATGACGCCGACGACGCGCGCAGGATCCTCATCGCCGGCACTTGAGGCGGGCGCGGACTGCCCGGTCTTCGAGGTCAGCGCCGTATCAATATCGCCCGCAGGCAGGGACGCCGCTGCGCCATCGCGGGCACCGGACGGGCCCGCGGACAGGGGCGAGGCCAGGGTGGCCGGCCCGGTGACCGCGAGCGCGCACGCGCCGACGAAGGCGAGGAGGGCAGCCGGTTTCTTCGTTGACATAAGCCTTCTCCAAATGTGTTGGGGGACGGCGTGCCGGTGGCATGCGGTACGTCGGTGTACCAGCCGTCTCCTCACAAAATACCGCACATAGCACGGGTGACAATCACCGTGTTGCTTATTGATACGTTAAGCGCAGCTGAATTGTCTAACGTGACGGGCCCGGGAGCGCATTGCTGCGTTCCCGGGCCCGGTCTCTGTGCCTATTGGCGTCTTCTCGCGTCGATCACGGGATCCACACGCCCGAGGCGTTGAAGGTGTAGCTGCGGCCGCCGATCGCCTGCCAGCCGGTGAGCATCGCGCCCGAGCCGTGCAGGTAGTACCACGTGCCGCCCAGGTTGATCCAACCGGTGGCCATCGCTCCGGAACCGTGCAGGTAGTACCAGGTGCCGCCGTCCATGACCCAACCAGTGCGCATCGCGCCGTTGTCACCCAGGTAGTACCAGGAACCGCGGACGATCTGCCACCCAGTGAGCTGCGCGCCGGAGCCATCGTGGTAGTACCAGGTGCCGCCATCCATGACCCAACCAGTGCGCATGTAGCCGCGTCCGTCGAAGCGGTAGGTGCGGCCGTCAATGACCGCCGAGGTGTTGGCCGGGTAGGTGCCATCCGCGTTGCGGTACCACCAGCCGATCGAGTCCAGCATCCAGGCACCGGAGGGGGCAGGCTGGGGCTGGGGCTGGGGCTGCGGGTCAGGCGCGGGCTGCGGATCGGGCTGGGGCTGCGGCTGGGGCTGGGGATCCGGAGCAGGCTGCGGATCGGGCTGGGGCTGCGGCTGAGGCTGGGGATCCGGATCAGGCTGCGGATCAGGCTGAGGCTGGGGATCCGGAGCAGGCTGCGGATCAGGCTGAGGCTGGGGCTGAGGCTGCGGCTGGGGCTGAGGCTGAGGCTGGGGATCCGGCGCAGGCTGCGGATCGGGCTGCGGCGCAGGGTCGACCCAGGGAGCGGGCGCTGTCGCATCGTGCTTCACGGACTTGACAACGGCGATCGTCGTCGCACTTGCCTCGGTTCCGTCGGGCAGGGTGGCGGTCAGGTTCACCTGATTCCAATCAACGACGTTACCGCCGGTGATCGTCGCGCTCTTGCCGTCCTCGGCCACCTTCAGAATGACCACACCGTCATACTCAAGGCTCCAGGACAGGGTGGCATCCTTGAACTTCTCGGGCAGCAGCGGCTTGAGGGTGACAGTGTCGCCCTCCTCGAAGTCCACGCGAAGGAAATTGACCGCAATCTCGTCCTCACCCAGCTCGCTGGCGCAGACCTGGACCGTAGCCATCACCGGGTCGAAGGTCGTCGGATCCATGTAGTCAGAGACGGCGCGGACGTCCGAGCAGCCTTTCTTCAGGGCAGTCACGCGGCCCGAGCGATCATCGACATTCAGGACGTCGATATCGTCACCAGTCCAGTTGACTTTCGTCATGTTGGCGTTGTCTGGCTTGTGCGTGACGCCGATGTACGTCTGCTGACCGACAGTCATGTTGAGCTGACCGGACTCGATACCGAAATCGAGGGAGGCCATGGCGACGGGTTCAATCGCGACATCGGCGCGCTTGGACGGCAGGCCATCGCTGCCCCAGGCGACAAGCTTGACGGTCGCGGGGAGGGCATCGGTGTGGCCGGCCTGGGACCAGGCCGCCTGAATGTCGGAGAACTTGATAGTGAAGAGGTAGTGGTGAAGGCCATCGTCGGTGACATTGCCGGGGAAGTCGACGACACGATGGTAGAAGATCGCGTCGGTCGCGGGGTCACGCAGGTCAATGCTGGACAGCCCGGGGTTGTCGGTGACGGAGAAGGTGACCTGACCGCCAATACCCTCGCTGGTAGTGGCGAGGTTGGAGATCATTGGCCCATCCGCGTCGGGTGCGGGGGTTGCTGCCAGGGCAGGAGCGCCGAAGGCGACACCAGACGCTGCCATTGCGCCGGTCGCCAGGGCTGCGATCAACGCCCTGTGAAATGTGTATGACATGCTCACTCCAATGTTGATTCGTGCGATCCATACCGACCGGTTAGGTTCATCGGCTCACAATCCGCACGATACTGCGCAACTAGATACCTAGCAACGGCTTACTGGCTTACCATCCAGTAGCAACAAGGCATTATGAGGGGAAATGAGGCACCCCTCAGCGCTCCGGTCAGCATAGTTTCAACACAGTCTCTGACCGATACACATATGTTCAATGACAAAAGCACATATGTTCACTGCGATGCGCCGAAAAAGCAAACTTCTCGGTCATAGAGATTTCATTTGACACGGTAAATTCCGCGTAGAACTGACTGCAAGTAGCACGTCATTGGCCACGAGCTTGACAAACAGATCAGGACGCGCTGCGCACACCTACTGGCGGTCAGACAGCTCCAGGTTCGCCCGCACGACGATGCCGATACGACGGACCATCGCCTCGTCCACCCAGGACCCGTCGAGGGCCGCCAAGCGCGGGTGGGTCGGCGCCTCGTCGAAGAGGCGATCAAAGCCGAGGATCGCCCTCCACAGGGGGATCAGCTCCTCGTTATAGGTATGGCCGTGACCGCCGGGGGCGGTGCCCGCGACGGGCAGGTCGGCGAGCACCTGAATGAAGGTGACGAAGCGCGTGAACTCGACGAAGCGGGACACGTCGCGCCCCGCCCGCTCGCGCAGCCAATCCGGCTGATTCCACAAGAGCTTACGGTTCCACCACACGACCGGGTCGGAGGGATGCTGGGCGTAGATCAGTCGCGGGAATCTCCACGGACCCAGCTCGCGCCCGTACAGGTCGGTGCGCAGGTCGGAGGGTTCGTTTACGAAGCGCACGCGCCGCCCGTTGTAGACGACGGGCGCCACCTCGGGGCTGCCCTTGTGGCGCTCAGCCGTGAGCTCGGCGTGCATCGGCGTGAACGCCGGGGTGCCCACCCACAGGGCGCCGTCCACCTGCTCCAGCGCGTCCTCGACCGAGGAAAACACCGACTGCGAGGCGAAGGCCCCCAGGGACTCGCCGCACACGAAGAGCGCGGGACGGTCGGCCTCGTCCATCGTGTCGAGCTCGGCGCGCACCGCGCGGAAGAGGGCAGCCGACGCCTCCTGCGCGGGCTCGAGGCCGGTCAGCCAGTTAAGCGCCGACGGCACGTAGGAGTACTGCAGCGAGGCGGTCGCGCAGTTGCCGCGCGTGAGGAACTCGAGGGGTTGGACCTGCCACTCGTCGACCCAGCCGGACCCGGTCGACGCGGCGATCAGGATGACCGCGCGATCGAATGCGCCCGTGCGCCGCAGCTCGGCGACGACGGTCGCCGCGGCCACCTCAATGCCCGCCCCGCCCGTGGGCATGCCGGAGTAGACGCGGATGGGTTCCATGGCCTCGCCTCCGCTGACCTGGGCAATATCGAGCCGCGAGGGGCCTCGGCCGAGGAAGACGCGCCCCTGACCGCCGACCGACTCCCAGGTGACGGGCGAGGCCGGGGAGGCGGAGCGCTCGGGGACGAAGGGCTTGTAGATGCCGCGCGCGGTGCGCGTGTTCATCTGCTCGGCGTGATGACGGAAGAAGCCGATGCCGCCGCGCAGGATCACGTTCGAGGTCAGGAAGAAGACGATGACGGTCAGGATCGCGACGCCGGCGACGACGGCAATCGGGTGCGGCATATAGTCACCGAGCGCCGCGATGAGCATGCGCCCGAGACTGTTCAGGGCACCCACGATCGCGATGAGGCACCATGCAACGACGACGGTCCCTGCGGTTCCCAGGAGGTACTCGCCGAAGGTCTCGCCCGGCATGTTGACAAGTCTGGCGGCGACGCGGGCCCGGCGATACGACTGGATGACGGCGTAGAGCCACCACATCGCAAAAAGAACTGCCGCGCAGACGCGGAAACCGATCTCGACGGGCTCGGATGCGCGGATGGTCAGGCCCGTCATCGCGATAATGCGGGCACCCACGTTCTGCACAATGACGCCACCGACGTACCCGCAGGAGACGAGGACGCCCGAGGCGACCGCGTGCCACGCCCAGGAGCGCGCCATCAGCGACGGTGCCACGCTCACCGCATACATGGCGAGGGCAGCGATCACTCCCAGAAACGACAAACCCATGGTCCCCATTGTGCCAGGGGTGGCCTGACGGTTCACGAGGGGCACGAGGCATGGGCCCGCAGGTGGGCAGCGACGTCTCGCGGACTTCGCGTTCGCCCCGGGAACAGTCGGGACGCCGCCGCAAGCAATCGCTTTTTCTCGGCGGCAACAATCGGATATGTTGGACCCACCCCGCGTCACAGAGCCCAATTGATAGGAAGACTCATGTACACCACCTACATTCGCGGTGCCGGAATCGCCGTTGTCTCGCGCAGGATCCTCGAGGGAAGCGCCGCCATCAAGTGGATGATGCGCGCAGTACCGGTCGAGATCGAAGACTCCGGCTGGCGCGTTCTCTCGGGTGACGACACCGGCGAGTACATGAGCGACCCGACCAACTTTTTCCGGGTCGACTTCAACATTCTGTGCAACATCGAGCCCGCCTGCATCGGCATCTACGATCTGCCCATCGGCTCCGACATCCAACTGGTCGTCGAACCTGACGGGCGCCGGCGATGGTTCGATAACAAGACCAAGAAGGAGATTCCGTTCCGCTGACTCACGCAGCGGCCCCGCCCTCACAGGTGAGTGAGCCACACGAGGGTCGCGTACGGGATGGTGACCAGCTCCCCCGGCGCGTAGCCGAGGTGCTCGTAGAGGTACCAGCGCAGGTTCTCCTGCATGCGCGCACGCCCCGCCTCCGACGAACGGATATACGAGGAGCGGGTCGTGCCCAGGGTGAGGATCTCCTCGGGGGTCATCCGGTCCTCCCACGCGACCTGGGTGAGGGTCATCGGGGCGAAGCCACCGCCCGGCGTGGGGGGCCTGTCGGGGCGGTGCACGTCGCCCGAGCGCATGATGCGCGTCAGTCGATGTACCCACGGGATCGACACGGCCATCTGATTCCACACGATCGCGAGCGCGCCACCGGGTGCCAGGATCCGGGCAGCCTCGAGGCCCGCACGCTCCGGATCCATCCAATGCCAGGACTGCGCAAACACGACGATGTCATACACGTCGTTCGGTAACCCCGTCTCTTCCGCGACGCCATCGTGCCACGTGACCCCCTCGATCGGCGAGGCCTGGGCACGCATCGCCTCGGAAGGTTCGACCGCGTCCACGAGGAGACCGCCGCGGGCCAGGAGCTCGCTCATCTTGCCGGTGCCCGCGCCGATGTCGGCGGCGCGCAGTGGGCCATCCCGGCCTGGAGCGTTCACGCCCCGCCCACTCCGCGCGGCATCGATCAACGCGGCCACGGCCTCGTTCGGGTAGGCGGGGCGCACCGAGTCGTAGGCACCGCCCTCCCCGACGTAGGGGTTGACGTCGAGGGAACCGGACACGCTGTTCGGCATCGTGTCATGATCACCGTAATCCAGCGACGAAGAAGTGGTGGCCACGCGCCCGGCCACGGCCTCGTTGTCGGAGGCGCTCACAGGAGCGAGCTCCCCAGTCGGCACACGTTATCGACGTAGTGGACGTGCCACGGCTGGCCGTGCCACTCCTCGTAGGTGAGCTCGCGGGAGGCCTCGCGCGTGCGTTCATCGTTGCCGTGCAGCATCTCGACCAGGCGGGAGCTGTCGGCGACGAGGACGATCTCGTAGTTGAGGCCGAAGGAGCGCACATCCATGTTGGAGGAGCCGATGATGCACAGGCTCCCGTCGACGACCATGTACTTGGAGTGCAGCATCCGCGGCTTACGATAGAGGTGGATGCGCACGCCCGCCTTCAGGAGCGGCCCGTAGTAGGAGCGCTGCGCGTGACCGACCAGGAACTGGTCGAACTGCTCAGAGACGAAGAGCTCGACCGTCACGCCCGACAGCGCGGCGTTTGTCAGCGCGGTCATGAGGGCCTCGTCTGGGATGAAGTACGGGCTGGTGATCGACACGTGCGTGCGCGCCGAGGAAATCATGTGCACGAATGCTCGCAGGTTCGGCTCGCCCTTGTACGCGGGGCCCGACGGGATGATCTGCATGGCCGAGGCCTGCTCCTCCTCGCGCTCTCCTGTTTCCTGAGCGGCGGGCGGGGCGAGGACCTCGGGGGTGAGGACCTCCTTGCAGGCGTAGTACCAGTCGACGGCGAAGACCGCCTGGATCTGGGCGACGATGGGGCCTCTGACGGACACGCTCGTGTCGTCGTAGTGCATGCCGGCCTTCTGATACGAGGGGGTGTCGTAGTCGGGGGCGACGAGGTTGTGAGACCCGATGTAGGCCTCGCGCCCGTCGATGACGAGAATCTTGCGGTGATTGCGCAGGTCCGGGCGGCGGATCTGGCCGCGCAGCGGCGCGAAGGGCAGCATCTCGTGCCACTGGATGCCCATGGCGTTCAGGTGGCGACGGAAGTCCCTGTGTCCGGGGATCGTGCGCATGCCGTGGTGGTCGACGAGCAGGCGGACAGTGACGCCGCGCTCGACCGCGCGCCCGAGGGCCTCGTAGAAGGGGGCCGTGTACTCGTCCCAGGATGTCTGGTAGTACAGGGCGTTCACGTGGTGGGTGGCCGCGTCGATACTGGCCGCCATGGCTCGGAAGGTTTCCGCCGTGTCGTTGTAGAGGCTGCCGACGCGGCCCGTCGAAGCCGGGAATCCGCTCAGGTTTCCGGACAGGCGCATGATCGAGGCCGTGTCGCCGTCCGAGCCGAAGGGCAGGCCGTCCGGTCCGGTGGGAGCCTCGTAGGACGCGGGCTGTGGCGCGATCGAACCCGCCACGATGGCGTCGACGAGCGCTCTGGCCTCCGGATCATCATCCAGGCGCCTTCCCATCGCCCACCACGAGCCAAAAATAAAGTACAGCGGCACGCCGAGGAGGGGCCACAGGAAGATCAGCAGCAGCCACGCTGTCGAGGTCGATGCGCGCCGATGCTTGGGCACAACCCCCAGCGCGACAACGCGGATGACGAAATCGATGGCCCCAACAAGGAGCCATCCCCACAGCGGTGGTTCAGGGGGTGGCGGCAGCATGCGCCTAGTCTATCGAGCGCCCCAGGTCCTGGTCGGCCCAGCGCCGCCAGTGTGGCGCGTAGGTCTGCCCATCGCGCGCCAGCGCCCGACTGCGCCGCTCGCCCTCGCCTGGGTCGGCGATCCAGATGGCGAGGTCGGCCTCGGCCTCGATGGCGCCGCAACCCTCGATGATGGTCGGGGCGAGGGGGACACGGGTCGTCTCCCCTGTTGCGCCCACCTCCCAGTCCCAGGCCTCGTAGGAGGAGGCGCGCCCTCCCCGCAGGTCGGCGGCGATTCGCCGCGCGATGTCGGCGCCCGCCGCCAGGCCGTCCCAGCCGGGGTACCAATCGTCGAGGTGGAGCACCTGCCAGCCGGGCAAGAGGCGCGCGAGGGCCGCGGCCAGCGTGGACTTTCCCGAGCCAGAGTAGCCGTCGATCGTCACGACCGGGACGCCGTGCGATGCGCGCGCGGACTCACCGTGGGACGAAGCCGTAGCCCGCTCCCCCGCCAGGGCACTCAGGCGGGGAGCGAGCTCGTGGGCGGCCTCATCGGGGCCCATCGTGACGGGGACGGTGACCCGCAGGCCCACTCCCCCGCGCGCATCTTCCCAGGTCAGGGCGCTCATCGGCCCACCAGGGCGAAGGTGCCCGCCCAGACGCTCGCGGCCAGCGCGATCGCGGGCACGGCGACGGCGACGACCATGAGGACCGCGTCGGCGGCGCGCAGGCGCGAGACGCGCGCCCACGTGCGCTGACCCGCCGCACCGAAGCCCCGGGCCTCCATCGTCGTGGCCAGCTTGCCGGAGCGACGCAGCGCGAACACCAGCAGCGAGAAGGCGCCGCGCAGGAAGGAACGGATGCGCGAGGCGTCGCCCACGCCTCGGGCGCGCCGCGCACGCTCGAGGGCCTTCCAGTCGGCCGCCATCAACGACGTCATGCGCGCGCCCGCGAGCGCGGCGAGGACCGGGCGGGCAGGCAGGTGCAGGATCTGCGCGAGGCCGTCGCCCATGTCGGTCGGATCGATGCGGTCGAGCAGGGCGATCGCAGGCATGACAATCGCGCACATGCGCAGGCCGATGCCCAGCGCCAGCCACATGGAGTGGTCCGAGATCGCGGCGGGACCGAGCTGCCAGTAGACGTGTCCACCCGGGCTTGCGTAGAGCAGCATGGACAGCGCGCCCAGCGGCGCGGCCACGAGCAGCGGCGTCGCCTTGAGGAAGAAGCTGCGCGCGGACACGCCCGACAGGGGTATGAGCGCGAGCTCGAGGGCGAGGGCCACGCCCGCGCTCACCGGGTCGATCGTGATCAGCAGGGGCGTGGTGGCGACCAGGAGGGCGAGCACGCGGGCGACGGGATTCGTGCGGGCAAGGAGGCCGCGGGCGCCGCGCTGCGGGCCGGTTTGCGTGCCTTGCTGCTCGGGGTTCTGCGCGCCGCGCGCGGGCGCAGGAACCGCATTCGTCGCCGACTGCGCACCCCCATCGTGAACGTTACCGACGGGGGCGGCCCCGGCCTCGTCCGTGGAGTCCTCGGGGGCCCCGCCGCGCGTCCCGACCTGGCCTAGGTCCACGACGCGCTGGCCCATCGCGGCCACGAACGCGGGGTCGTGCGTGATGGAGACCAGGGTGACGCCGCGCGCGAGGGCGGCGCGCAGGAGGCGCACGAGGCCCAGCCACGTGCCACGATCCTGGCCGAAGGTCGGTTCGTCGAGGATCAGCAGCTCGGGGGCGCTGATGAGCGCGGTCGCCACCGACAGGCGGCGCTTCTCGCCGCCCGACAGGGTCATGGGGTTGGCGCGCGCGAGTGTGGTCAGGCCCAGGGCCTCGAGGTGTTCGTCGACGAGGGGGGCGATCTCCGCCTCGCTCATGCCGGCCGCGCGCGGGCCGATCGCGAGTTCCTCGGCGACGGTGGAGGCCAGGAACTGATATTCGGGCTCCTGGAAGACCATCGACATGCGGCCGAGCAGCTGCTTGCTGGACCACTCGTGCGGGTCGCCGCGCGTGCCGTCGGAGGTTTCGACCTCGACCGTGCCCGAGATGGGCGGTAGGAGGCCCGCCAGCGTCAGCGCGAAGGTTGATTTTCCGGCACCGTTAGCGCCAACGATGCAGGTGGAGACGCCGCGCTCGATCGTCAGGTCGATGCCGCTGCGCACGGGGGAATTCTTGTCGTAGCCGATCGTCAGGTCGGCGACGCGAGCGATCGGGGTGGTACCGGACGAGGCCGGGGGGACCTCGGGGGCGGGGCCGACCTCCGCTGCAACGTCGTCGCCGGGCAGCCAGATGCCGCGCTCGCGCAGGGCGTCGCCCTGCTGCGCGAGGACCTGCCTCAGCGGGCCGTCGGCCGCGATCGCGCCGTCCGCGACCACGATGACGCGATCCACGAGCGAGGCCCACACGTCGACGCGGTGCTCCACGACGACCACGGTCGCGCCCGTGCGCTCGACGACGGCCTCGACGGCGGCGCGCACCTCGGCGACGCCGCTCGGGTCCAGGTTCGCGGTGGGCTCGTCCAAGAGCAGTAGGCCCGGGCCCATCGCCAGAATCGACGCGAGCGCCAGGCGCTGCTTTTGCCCGCCCGACAGCTCCGTCGTCGAATGATCCAGGGGGACGCTCAGGCCCACGGCCGCGAGTGATTCCTCCACGCGCGGCCAGATCTCCTCGCGAGGAACCCCCAGGTTTTCCATGCCGAAGGCCACGTCGTCACCCACGCGGGCGAGGACCACCTGGGCCTCGGGATCCTGCATGAGCAGACCCACGCGACCCCTGGCATCGGCCGGGGCGACGCCGTCGACGGTGAGCGTGCCGGTGGCCTCGCCCTCCTCGGCGCCGCCCAGCAGGCCGGCCAGGCCGCCCATCAGCGTCGACTTGCCCGACCCGGACGGGCCCAACACGAGCACGCGCTCGCCCGGCGCGATATCGAGATCAACGCCCGACAGCGCGGGGTTCTTGCGCCCGGCGTGACGCCATCCCCAGTCGCGCGCGCAAACGCGCGCGCCCGCCCCCTCACCCAGCGGCACCTGGCCATCCTGGGAGGGAGCGGTGTACGAGGAGGCGGAGTGGGCCTCGTCCATGGATCGGGAATCAGACAAGCTCACGCGCTCCGCGTCCCGAAGCAAAGCGGTCGAGCGCGCCCGTCTTCGCGAGCGCGCTCGTCAGCGCCCACGCAAGGATGCCCGCCAGGACGACGCCCGAAAGCGCGCCGCACACCAAGTAGATCGCGTTGTAGAGCACGCCCTTTTCGAGGTGGCCGGAGAGGAAGAGCTCGAGGACCCACTCGAAGGCGAAGGACACGGCGCCCGCGACAGACACGATCACCGCGTTGAAGCGGCGGTAGGCGACCAGGGCGAAGACGATCTCAGCGCCAAGGCCCTGCGCGATGCCCGAGTAGATGGTCTCGACGGCCCACTGGGAACCCAGGGCCATGGAGACGGTCGCGGCCATCAGCTCGACGAAGAACGCGGCGCCGGGCTTACGGATGACGTAGCCGCCGAGCGTACCGCCCAGCAGCCAGACGCCCGTCACCAGGCCACCCAGGCCGGGGGCAACGGCCTTGAGGACCTCGTAGCCCGCACCGCCCACCTGGTTCCAGACGACGAAAATGAGGCCGCACGCGACGCCCAGGACGGCGGCGGTCACGATGTCAATGACCCTCCAGCGGAGGGACGGAGAAGTGGATGCCATGCGAAAATACTCCCTTCGTGTTGCACGGCGGCCACGAGGGAAGAGCCTTCCTACGCCGGTATGATCCGGATCAGGTTCTACGGTCGGGGGTGGTCCCCTCTCAGCTCGCGTCGAGCTCCCGTGGCACTCTGGTGAGCATAGTCACTTAGTATTCATCGCGCTACTCGTGCAGGTGAGGGCCCTGATGAGGTCCCTCGCCCGTACCGCCGTCGCCGAGCACGCCGCGCGAGGCCCGACGCAGCAGGAAGTGACGGTTCGCGAACGCCGCGGCCACAATGAACACGATCCAAATCAGGGAATAGACGAGGCCGGGGCGGGTGTCATCCCACATCGCCAGAATGACGCCCATGCACCCCATGAACGCCAGGACGATCCACGCACTCAACGCGCCGCCGGGGGCCTTGAAAGCCGAGGCCTCGTGCAGCTGCGGGTGCTTGTGGAGGTAGACCAGGTAGGACACGACGATGACCACCCACACGCCCATGAACAGCGTCGCCGACACCGAGGTCACCAGCGTGAACGCCGCCGAGATCGAGCCGCCCATACCCATGATGACAATGCCCGACAGCAGGCACACGCACGACAGGAACAGGGCGTTGAGGGGCACGTGGTGGCTAGAGAGACGAGCGAAGACACCGGGCGCCTGCTCCTGACGCGCCAGGCCGTAGAGCATACGCGAGGTCGAGTAGATGCCGGAGTTCGCGCTCGAGGCGGCCGAGGAGAGGACCACGAGGTTGACGATCGTCGCCGCTGCGCCCAGACCGGTCAGCGAGAACATCGTGACGAAGGGCGATTTCTCGGGGCTCACCTGATCCCACGGGGTCACCATCATGATGGCCGCGAGCGCCGCCACGTAGAAGAGCATGATGCGCACGGGGATGGAGTTAACGGCCTTCGGCAGGGTGTTGTCCGGATCATCGGTCTCGGCGACGGTTGTACCCACCATTTCGATGCCAATGAAGGCGAAGAGGGCGATCTGGAAGCCGCCGAGGAAGCCGGTGAATCCGGTTGGGAAGAAGCCGCCGTGGCTCCACAGGTTCGAGACCGCGGCCGCGGTTCCCTCCGTATCAACGGTGCCCATGGCGACCATGGCGAAACCGACGATGACCAGCGCAATGATCGCGACGATCTTAATGAGGGCGAACCAGAATTCCGTCTCACCAAAGGCCTTGACCGTCATCGCGTTCAGGGCGAAGAGCAGCAGAGTCGTCGCGCCGATGGGGATCCACGCAGGCAAGTCCGGCCACCAGAAGTGGGTGTAGCCGGTGATCGCGATCATGTCCGCGACGCCGGTGACCACCCAGCACGCCCAGTACGTCCACCCGGTGACGAAGCCGGCCCACGGGCCGATCAGGTCGCGCGCAATATCCGCGAAGGTCGCGTACTTGTGGTCGGAGAGCAACAGCTCACCCAGAGTGCGCATGAACAGGAAGAGGACCGCGCCAATGATCATGTAGACCAGCAGGATCGAGGGGCCCGCGACGGAAATCGTCTTACCCGAGCCCATGAACAGGCCCGTGCCGATCGCGCCACCAATGGCAATCAGCTGAATGTGGCGGTTTTTCAGCGTGCGCTGAAGCTTTTCGCCGCCCTGCTGGTGGTCGCCGTGTTCGACTTTCTCACTGGTCATCGTTGTTCCTTCTGCCTGCTCCCGCCCCACCTGGGACGTTTTGCGCGGTCTTTGCACGCTCTCGCGAAGCGCTTGACTCTCCAACGCTACCGCACGGGCACGCTCATGACCGAATCTAGATCCCCACATGGCAGAAGAGCCGCATTCAAGTTAGGTTTGCCTTATGACGCTAAATTCGACGCCTTCGACGGGCCACACCGAGGTGCCCGCAGGCGCCCACTCCCCCGCTCCCTCCCCGAGCACCTCAACCCCGGCCTCGACGCACGCCGCGCCCGACCCGTCGCCCGTCCCGGCCTCGTACCCCCTGATCTCCGTGGCCATGGTTCCGACCGAGCGGGCGGCGCGCTACGGCAAGCAGCTCGTCAGCCACATGGGCCACAAGATCACGGGCTTCTGGGACGAGGAAGCTTGCAGCGGCCACCTGCTGTTCGACCGCGAGGGCCCGGTCCTGGGGCGCTTCGACGTCGTCGCGTCGCCGTCGGCGCTGACCATCGAGCTGCGCACGGAGCCCGAGCGCGCCGAGCGCCTCGCATTCATCGTCGGCATCCACCTGGCGCGCTTCGGCGCGCGCGATGGCCTGGCCGTCGTGTGGGAGCGCACCGACGGCAGCGAAGGTTCCACGCAGGGCCCCCTCACTCCCGAAGAGGTCGAGGCGCACGCCCGCGCCAAGAAGGCCGCCCGCGAGGCGGCGGCGCGCGAGGCGGCGGAGCTTAAGACCGGGCACGCAGAGTAGGCCCGGCAGGCACGCGGAGTAGCCGCGGCACTCACGACGCAATAGGCGCGCACGGCGGACTAGGCACGGCGGGACACCCAAGCACGGCACGCACAGCGCAATAGGCAAGACGCTGCGCACAGCATCCGGGCACGCATCGGACCCCATCAATTCCGCATGCAATTCCCTGACCACCGAACGCGTTAGTGGAGGGGTCTG
>NZ_JAPWAH010000011.1:0-77931 GCF_041432835.1 Pauljensenia sp. 20925_1_27 | reverse complement strand
AGCCCGGCCAGGCCCCGCCACCGCCCACCGGCACCGCGGCAGATCCCTTCGGCGCCCTCCACACCTGTGGGGCCGGGCTGCGCCATGGGCGGCGGCCCGCCCGCTCGCCGTCCGCGCTGCGAGCCTTCGGCTCGGCGCGTCGCCTTGAAGCCCGGCCAGGCCCCGCCACCGCCCATGGGAACCGAAGCCTGGCCCGCCTCTTCCTGTGGGCGTCATGGGGGTCTCGCGTGTTGAGTTTTTGGGGTGCTCGGGTGCGTGTTGTGACAAACGTCGTCAATCCAAGGTGTTTTTCGTGTGGCTTTCTGCCGCGTTGTTATGAACGTCGTCAATCTGAGGGCTTTTTCGCGGAAGTGCCAGTGGAGGGGCTGTGCTGGGCGAGTTTTTTCGCGGAAATGCTGCTGAAGGGGCTGTGTTGGGCGAGTTCTTTCGCGCCAATCGGCCCTGCGCCCAGGTCTTGTAGGCGACGTGGCGCACGAGGCTGGCTGCGGTGGGGGTTTTGCAGCATTAGAAGCTGGTTGGCGGCGTGTCGCCGGCGTGTCGTACCTCTAATGACGCCATTTCCCCCGTTTGGTGACGGCCCGGCCGAGCCGAGCGCCGCAAGCGAGCGGAGCATGTGCGGCAGCCTCTGCAACTGGACTATTGGTCAGCTATCACTGTATAGTTCAGTGCATGCTGACCATTGCTTCGCGTCTCGACGTCATGAACCGGCTCGGCCGGGCCATGGCCGACCCGACGCGTTCCCGGATCCTGATGTCCCTGCTTGACGGCCCGAGCCACCCCGCCGTGCTCTCGCGCGAGCTGGGGCTGACCCGATCGAACGTGTCCAACCATCTGACCTGTCTGCGCGACTGCGGCATCGTGGTCGCTGAGCCCGAGGGCCGCCAGACTCGCTACGAGATCGCCGACCCGCACCTGGCCGCGGCGCTGACGGCACTGGTCGATGTGACCCTCGCCGTGGACGAGAGCGCGCCGTGCATCGACCCGGCCTGCTCGGTGCCGGGCTGCTGCGCCGCGAGCAGTTCGGGGGACGCCTCGTGAGCGCCGCCTGCGGCTGCGACGAGCCGACGACCAGTCCCGCGGACGAGGCAGAGGAAGCAGAGCGCCCGTGGTGGCGTGATCCCGGCCTGGTCGTGCCGATCCTCTCCGGCGTCGCGTTCGGCACCGGCCTGGCGCTGGCGTGGTCGGGGCTGCACATCGCGGCGCTGGTCGCGTTCTGGGCGGGCCTGCTGCTGGGCGCGTACACGTTCGTGCCCGGTGCGATCCGGAATCTCGTTGTGAAGCGCAAGCTCGGGATCGCGCTGCTGATGACGATCAGCGCCGTGGGCGCGGTGATCCTCGGCTACGTCGAGGAGGCGGCCGCGCTGGCGTTCCTCTTCTCGATCGCCGAGGCCCTGGAGGACAAGGCGATGGACCGCGCCCGCGGCGGGCTGCGCGCGCTGCTGAAGCTCGTGCCGGAGACCGCGACCGTGCTGCGCGACGGGACCTCCGCCTCGGTCCCGGCCAGGGAGATCGCCGTCGGCGACGTGCTGCTGGTCCGCCCTGGCGAGCGGGTCGCGACCGATGGGCTGGTCCGCTCGGGCCGGTCGAGCCTGGACACTTCGGCGATCACGGGTGAATCGATCCCGGTCGAGGTCGCGCCCGGAGAAGCGGTGTCGGCGGGCGCGATCAACAGCGCCGGCGTGCTGGAGGTCGAGGCGACCGCCGCGGGTACCGACAACTCGCTGACCACGATCGTGGAGCTGGTAGAGCAGGCCCAGGCCGAGAAGGGCGACCGAGCCCGGATCGCTGACCGGATCGCCCGCCCGCTGGTGCCCGGCGTGATGGTCCTCGCCGTCCTCGTCGGCGTGCTCGGGTCCCTGCTCGGTGACCCGGAGACCTGGATCACCCGCGCCCTGGTCGTCCTCGTCGCGGCCAGCCCCTGCGCGCTGGCGATCGCGGTGCCCGTCACCGTGGTCTCCGCGATCGGCGCGGCGACCAAGTTCGGCGTCGTCATCAAGAGCGGGGCTGCCTTCGAGCGCCTCGGTGGCATCCGGCACCTGGCCGTGGACAAGACCGGCACTCTGACCCGCAACCGGCCCGAGGTAACCGCCATCGTCGCCGCCCATGGGTTCGACGATGCGCAGGTGCTTGCTTGGGCTGCCGCCGTGGAGCAGCACTCGACGCACCCACTCGCCGCCGCCATCGCCGCCGCGGGCCGGGGAACCCCCGCCGCGCAGGACGTGGCCGAGGAGGCCGGGCATGGCATCGGTGGCCTGGTCGACGGCCGCAGGGTGGCGGTGGGCAGTCCGCGCTGGATTGACGCCGGTCCGCTCAAGGCCCGGGTCGAGGACCTGGAGGCCGAGGGGCAGACCTGCGTGCTCGTCACCGTCGACGGCTTCCTGGCCGGGGCGATCGGCGTCCGCGACGAGATGCGCCCCGAGGTCCCCGAGGTCGTGCGGACCCTGCGCGACCAGGGCGTCGAGGTGAGCATGCTCACCGGCGACAACTCCCGCACCGCTGCTGCGCTGGCGAAGCTGGCCGGGATCGGCGACGTGCACGCCGAGCTGCGTCCCGAGGACAAGGCTCGTATCGTCGCCGGGTTCTCGGAGACGTCGCCGACCGCGATGATCGGCGATGGCATCAACGACGCGCCCGCCCTGGCCGGGGCGACCGTGGGCATCGCGATGGGCGCGACCGGCTCCGACGCCGCGATCGAGTCCGCCGACGTCGCCTTCACCGGCCACGACCTCGGCCTCATCCCGCAGGCTCTGCGCCACGCCCGCCGCGGCGGCAGGATCATCAACCAGAACATCGTTCTGTCCTTGGCGATCGTCACTGTGCTGCTGCCGCTGGCGATCACCGGCGTGCTCGGCCTGGCAGCGGTCGTCCTCGTGCACGAGGTCGCCGAAGTCGTCGTCATCGCCAACGGACTGCGGGCTGCGCGTGCCCGCAAGCAATAGGTGTTCCGTCCAACGCCATAACTCAGACATGCGCTACGAGAACCCCCTCTATCTCGCCGAGGAGGCCGCCGCCCTGGACCTGATCGCCGACGGCCACACCGCCGTCGACGCTCATTCAGCAGCTGAGCCAGGATCGCGCCCTCGCGGAGGCTGACACGCTCCTCCTGACGATCCCCAACCAGCTGGGATTCGAGGAATACTGGTCGATTATCCGCAACTTCGCGGAGTATGTGGCACCCGCCCTCGGGTGGGAGCCGGCGCGCCCGGGCATCCTCCCGACGGGCTACGACATCGACGAGGCCGTGGCTGAGTAAGAGAGTGTGGGGTCGCGGGTGGTGCCTGGGCGTTCGTTCAGGTGGGCTGCACAAACGTGACGTTACCAAGCCTCGGCAAGCATGACTGAATGCCTGCATCCTCAAGGAGCGCAGGCCCGCTGACGGCGCAAGCGTCAAGCCGGGGTGGGGGACGAGAGTGCCCCCACCCCGGCTTCACTTTTTGTGTGTGCTGACATACACTGGTCGGACACTATCCAAGCAAGACGATGAGGTCTTCACATAATGGCTCGACGCTCCAAGGGCGCGGTGTCAATCAATCCGCGCTCCGCTCAGAATATGTCCACGCGACCGGCAGATTTCTCGAAGAAGAAGCAATCAATTAGCCCGGCCAAGGTGTTCGGCACCGTTGCGGCGCTGGCGTGCATTGTGACCTGCCTGTTCGTGCAGTTGCCCGGCCTGGACGTGGCCGGTACGCGCATGTTCGGTATTTTCTTGGCGGCGATTCTGCTGTGGGTGACGGAGGCGGTGCCCCTGGCGGGCACGGCGGTCCTCGTCATTTTCTTGGAGGTCCTGTTCATTTCGGACCACGCGCTGCTGAGCGTGGGTGAGGGTGCTCCGGCGTACACGAAGTTCTTCGGGGCGCTGGCCAACCCGGTCATCATCCTGTTCCTGGGCGGCTTCATGGTGGCCGACGGTGCCGCCAAGTACAAGCTGGATCGCGCCCTGTCCGCGGTTCTCCTCAAGCCCTTCATGGGCAAGCCGCGTCTGACGGTCATGGGCGTCATGCTGATCACCGCGATCATGAGTATGTTCATGTCGAACACGGCGACCACGGCGACGATGTTCGCCGTCATGATGCCCGTCATCATGGCTCTACCCGAGGGCAAGGCACGCACCGGCATCGCCTTGTCGATCCCCGTGGCCGCGAACGTCGGCGGCATGGGCACGCCGGTCGGCACGCCCCCGAACGCGATCGCCCTGGGCGCGCTGGAGAACGCGGGCGTCAAGGTGACCTTCCTGCAGTGGATGCTCGCGGCCGTCCCGCTCATGCTGGTGCTCCTGGCACTGTCGTGGGCGTTCATCGCGTGGCGCTACATCCCCACGGACGCCAAGTTCGACATCGACACGTCGGCTCGCTTCGAGAAGTCGCGCAGCGCGATCATCTTCTACTCGGTCGCAGGTCTGACGATTCTCCTGTGGATGACGGAGTCGCTGCACCACATTTCCGCCAACGTCGTCGGCTTCCTGCCTGTCGTGGTCCTCCTCATGACGAAGGTAATGAGCGGGGATGACCTGCGTGCCCTGGACTGGCCGGTCCTGTGGCTGGTCGCTGGCGGTATCGCGCTGGGCTCGGGCGTGTCCGCCACGGGCCTCGACAAGTGGATGCTCGGTTCGATCCAGTGGGCTTCGATCCCCGGCGTCCTCCTGATCTTCGTGTTGGCGCTCGTGGGTTGGGTGACCTCGAACGTCATTTCGCACTCGGCGTCCGCGAACCTCCTGATCCCGATGGGTATGGGCCTGGCGACGACGGTCTCGACGAGCGCCGCCGAGATCGCCATCGTCATCGCCCTGGGCTGCTCGCTCGGCATGTGCCTGCCGATTTCGACCCCGCCGAACGCGATCGCGTACTCGACGGGCACGACCCCGACCCGCGAGATGGCGATTGTCGGCATCGTGGTGGGCGTCATCGGCATCATCCTCCTGGCGTTTGTCGCGCCGCTGACCTGGGGATTCATCGGGGTGATGTGACGTGTCCGGGGACGAGGCCATGGCCGGTTTGGGGGCGGCGCGTCCCCGGCCGGGGCTGGCCCGCGGGTGGACGCGGGGGCCCGCGGCGGAGGACGCCTCGGTGCTGGCTCGCACGGACGTGCGCAGCGGCGGGCACCGAGCCGGCTACCCGATTCACATGCTGGTCGTGGGCGATGATTCGCGCACGATTGCCGCGCCCGTGACGAGGGACTTGGCGCACGCCTTCCCGGGCCTGTGCCTGGACCGCATTGACGGGATCGAGGACCTGTCCGGCTACGAGGCCAGCCTGAAGCCGGGCGATCACGTGCTCATGGGCCTGGCGACCTCCGAGTTCGACGACATTGACGCGCTCATCGACCGCGCGAGGACCTTCCCGGCGCTGCAGCGCATGCAGTGGGTTGTGGTCACGGATCGCTTAGAGCACCGAGACCTCGTGCGGTGCATACAGTCGGACGCCCTCGCCTCGGTGTTGAAGTCCCCGTGGACGGTGCCACTCCTGGCGGGTCAGGCGTATTCGACGATGGTGCGCTACCTGCGCGGTTGTGGGTACTCGGAGAGGCAGATCCGCTCGCTGATCGCGGACCCGCCGCCGTTCGCCGTGCAGGGTCCGCTCCTGGAGGGCTTGGACCGCGACGAGCATGAGGTCGTCATGGAGCTCCTCGCCGGCGTTGAGCGCGTGCTCGGGCAGCGGCCTCGGCTCATTGTCCCCGAGGGGATACAGCTGGTGACGCAGGGCGAGCCGGTGGGTGCCGTCTACCTGGTGCTGGATGGCCAAGTGTCGCTGCACAGGGATTCGGCGCAGGGCGAGGTCTTGGCGCATTTGGCCTCGTCGGGACCGCTCATCGGCCTCGTGTCGCTGGCGCGCGCGGAGAATGCGTTCTTCACGGGCGAGACGGCGACGGAGGCGACGCTCGTGCGCCTGACGACCGAGCAGCTCCAGATCGTCATCTCCGAGGACCCGTCGATCGGCGCGACCCTGACGGCGCTCGCGATCCGCTCGCTGACGCGCCGCCTCATGCGCGCCGAGGATCTTCACCTGCAAAACGCGATGCTCGCCGAGGACCTCGAGGCCCAGAAGGAGGCCCTGGCGGCCACCCTCGAGGACCTGCGTGCCACCCGCGCCGAGCTGGTCGAACGCGCCCGTTTCGCGATGCTCGGCGAGCTGAGCGCCGGCATCGCCCACGAGCTCAACAACCCGGTGACCGCCCTCGTGCGCGCCGCCAAGCACCTGCACGAGGACGTCGACGCGGCGCTCGCGGCCCCGGCCACGGCCTCGTCGAGGGAGGCTATGGCCCGCGCCCTCACCGCGCCGCCGCGCTCCACGTCGGTTGAGCGCGCCCTCATGAAGGAGCTCTTGCCCGTCGTCGGCGACCGCACGCTCGCGCGTCGCCTCGTGCGCGCGGGGATCCAGGGGGCGGACGGTGCGCGTGCGCTCGCGCGGATCCCGGGCGGCATCGACGCGTACGAGGCCGGGGCGCGCCTGGGCGGGTCCCTGCGCTCGGTGCTCGCCGCGGGCGACCGCGTCATCGAGTTGACCCAGTCCCTCAAGGGCTACGCGCGCCCGGACGCCGAGGACCTCAAGCCCGTGGACGTGCGCGAGGGCATCGACGATGTACTGCGGCTGACCGCCCACAGGGTACGGGGCATTCGCATCGAGTGCGACTACGAGGACGTGCCGCCCGTGCGCGCGCATCCGGCGAAGTTGCAGCAGGTGTGGACGAACCTCATCGTGAACGCGGCCGAGGCCATCGAGGATGAGAATGCGGACCTGGTTGCGGCGGCGGAGAGCGCGGGCGGTGTACCCGAGCTGCCCGCGCGCGGCGAGGCAGAGGCCCTCATCCGCATCACCGTGCGCCCCACCCCCGAGGGTGTGAGCGTCACCGTCCACGACAACGGCCCGGGCATCGACCCGGGAATCGTCGACAAGATCATGGAGCCCCACTTCACCACCAAGGCGGGGCGCGTCCGATTCGGGCTGGGCATGGGCATGTCCATCGTCCGAAGCATCATCGCCGATCATGGGGGTACCCTCACGATCGACTCTCACCCGGGATCCACGATCATGCGGATCTCGCTGCCCGCCCAATCACACGAGGAGGAATCATGACCCTGACCATCCTGTCCCTTGAGGACGAAGCAGACGTGCGCGACGCGCTCGAGCGCGATCTTGAACAGTTCTGGGACAAGATCCGGCTCGAAGTCGCCGAGGACGTTGACGATGCGTGGGCCGTCATCGACGAGATCGTCGAGGACGGGGATGAGCTGGCCCTCGTCCTGTCCGACCATCGTCTGCCCGGAAAGTCGGGCGTGGACTTCCTCGTGGAGCTCATGAAGGACGAGCGTTTCGGCGCGACCCGCACGGTCTTGGTCACCGGCCAGGCGGACCAGTCCGACACGATCCGTGCGGTTAACCAGGCGGGCTTGGACTACTACATCGGCAAGCCTTGGAATCCCGACGAGCTGCGCGCGGTCGTGCGCGACCAGCTCACTGAGTACGTCCTGGAGACCGACGTGGACCCCCTGCCTTACGTGAGCGTGCTCGACGGCGTGCGCGTCATGGAGGCGATCCGCTAAACCCTTGACTAAAGGGCCGCCGCACTCGCCAAGCAAGGCAAGCGCGGCGGCCCTTGCTGCGTGTGAGGGTCTCAGGTTGTGGATTATAGGACAAAATGTGTTGGTCGCGGCTCGGTCCCCGGCATCGTCGAGGGAGAGGCACTGGGCTAGCACGCTCGTGCCGCAGCTCCTGAGATAGGATGCGGCCCATCGGGAGGATTCCACCTGATCGGGAGCGTTCCACCCGTTAGGGAAGATTCCACCCGATCAGAAGGGGTGGAATCTTCCCGATCGGGTGTAACACCTCATCGGCAACAAGCCTCGTCGTGGAGCTGGCGACCATGGCGTTCCCCGTCATCGCTGGCGACGCCTCACCGGCGTTAATCGGCACCCCACCAGGCAGCTCTGCACCACAGTGAGGGTATTGCACCCGTGAGGGAGCATGACGCCAGGGGTAATGGCGGGGGTTTTGCAGCATGAGGAGCCTCCCTTCGGCACGTCGCCGGCGTGTCGCGCCCCTCATGGCGCAAATCCCCCCGTCTGGTGGCCACGAGGTCGCGGTTCGGGGCGGTGACGTCGCGGTTCGAGCCGGTGAGGCGCCCAAATCGCAGGCCACCTCGGCGAAAAACATTGACAACGGGGTGTTGCGGCTGAGGCGGGCTGCGTTTTGAGCGAGGCGGCGCCTGGCCTCGTGTCCAGCTCGCACACGAACCCGCTAATGCGAGCGCTAACCCGCGATATCGCACGTAAACCCTCTATTGGGAGTGTGGGCGGGGCTGCCCAGGCTCGTATTAGCGGGCCCACGTGCGAATTAGCGGGCCCGCGTGCGCAGCAAGGAGAGCAGGCAGCTAGCACGCGTGGGCGAACTGCTCCCTCGAACCTAAGTGTCCATACCAGGTCATCGTTTGCCCACACGCAAGGCATTTAGGGGTATTCATACCCCACGACGAAACAACCACCTTCAATGTTGATTTTCCCGCAGCAGTAGGCCGAAAAGTCACCGCCAAACCAACACGATTTGTCCTTTAATCCGAAAGGGGCGGGTAGAAGAAAACCGGCCCTGGACCTTTCGGCGGAACCGGTGTTAATGACTACATTATAGCCGGAACTTTCGCTGCGCTTGTCAGCCCTGGGGCTGCTCGCCCGGGTCGTTGCACATTGTGATGCCCTCGAAGCCGGCGGCGCCCAGTACCTGGAAGATCTCGTCGAGGAGGACCATCGGCTCCGCCGTGCCCGCCGCGAACTCGGGGTGGCGGATCTCGATGGCGGCCATGCCGCGCGGGTCCGTGACCGGCTCGGTGTCGAACCTCTCCGACAGCAGCCGGTTCGCCTCCTCCAGGTCGGCGGGAGATCCGAACGCCCAGGTGACGGCCTTGTTGCCCGCTCCCGTTGGCGTGCGGTGAATGTACATGCGCGTCATGAGAATGTGGCGGCCGTGGCGGGGGAACATGTCGCCCACGCGGGTGAACAGCGCGATGTCGGCCAGATCCCCGCCCAGCGACGAATCCACGAGCGCGTACGCGTACGCTCCGATGCCGCGCAAGGTCAGCGCATCCGCGAGGAGGCCCATGACCTCGTCGCCGAAGGGCTCGGGCTGGAAGTACACGCCCTCGCCGATCTCGGGCGCGTCCGGGCCGAGCAGCGTGATGTCGAAGCCGGCGTCCGCCAGCGCATCCCGCACGAGCGCGACGTTGTGCTCCGGGAAGGGGTGCAGCGCGGCCGCGTTCGCGGCGATGCGCTCGATAAACACGTAGGTGGAAAAACCAAGCTCAGCCATGCGCTCATTGTAAGCGCGCGGCCAGCCGGGTATGCGACGAGGCCGTGGCCCCCGGTCGGCGCAGGTTACCACAGCGCGAGGGGAGGCCACGGCCTCGTCAAGGAAGGAGAGTCAGCGCAGGCACAGCCCCTGCTCGTGGAGGACCTCCATGATGGGGGAGACGTGCGCGCCACCCACGCCGATGTTGGTGGCGACCAGGTGAGAGAAAGACTCGAGGCGCGAACCCGAGCGCAGGTCGTAGTACTCGGTGACCTCGCGGTCGTAGTCGGCGAGCGTCTCGGTGTAGGACTCGACGCGCGGGTACGTGTTCTCAGCGGTCATGACGGAGAGGGGCATGCGCGGCTTCTGGCCCGGATCCTGGTCCGGGTGGCCGACGAGCAGGCCGAGAACCGGGAAGGTCAGCTCCGGCAGCTCCAGCACCTTCACGACCGGGCGCGGATCGGCGAGGATCGAGCCGAGGTACACGGTTCCCAGGCCCATGGACTCGGCGGCCACGACCACGTTCTGCGCGGCCAGCAGCGCATCCTCAAGGGCAGTGAGGAACAGGTTGATCGACCCCAGGGCCTCCGAGGAGACACCCTGCTCGGCGCGGATGCGGCTGTTGCGGTACAGGTCAGCGACGAAGATGAACAGGTCGCCCCTCGTGCCGCCCACGTAGGGCTGACCGGACGCGGCACCGATCGCCTCGCGCACCTTGGGGTCCGTGATGTGCAGGATCGTGCAGGACTGCAGGAACGACGAGGTAGCGGTGTGACGAGCCACGTCCATCAGCGTGGTGACCTCTTCCTCGGTGAGGGGCTGGTCCTTGTAGGCGCGGATCGTGCGGTGGGCGAGCTAGCTCGCAATCGTCTCGTTTGTCATGCGTTCATTCTACGATTGGGGGCGTGAAACAGATAGAGCCTTTTGGGCCTTTTGCGCTGGCCTCAAACGTGATTCCCGTCGCCGTCCCCTCCCCGGCCGGCGAGCTCAGTGGCCTGCTGACCGGCCCGAGCGCCCCTGCCCTCGTCGACGGCATCCCCGCGATCTCAGCGGCGTCGTCCCCGGACGCGGCGGGGGAGAACCGCGCGCTCCTCGTTCCCGGCTACACGGGCTCCAAGGAGGACTACGCGCCCGTCCTGCCCTTCCTGGGCGACGCGGGCTGGGACGTCCTCGCCTACTCGCAACGAGGCCAGGGCGGGTCCGCCGCGCCCGCCGGCCTGGGCGCGTACGGGATGAGCGACTTTGTCAATGACCTCATCGCCGTCGCCGAGGCCTGGGCCGGGACCTCGGATCGCGTGCACCTCGTGGGCCATTCCTTCGGTGGCATCGTCGCGCGCGCGGCCGTCATCGCGCGGCCCGACCTCTTCGCATCCGTGACCCTGTTCTGCTCGGGTCGCGCCGTCTACGACTGGATGAACACCCTGCCGATCCTCGACCCCCTGCCCACGGGTCCCGGCGCGCGTGAGCAGGTGCTGCGCGCCTACTTCCCGGACATGAACTTCGACGAGCCGGGCGTCGGGTGGGCGGAATTTCAGCGTGTTCGTGCCCTGGACACGGCCTCGGAAAACCTGGTGGGCATCGCCCGCATCCTCTCCCAGCTGCGCCCCGATACCCCCGCGCTCGCGGCCACGGGCGTGCCCGTGCACGTGCTGTACGGGGACCAGGATGAGATCTGGCCGCCCTCGTGGTACGCCGAGGAGGCCTCGGACCTGGGCGCGCGCGAGAGCGTCATCCGCGGAGGTGCGCACAGCGCCCAGCTGCAGCACCCGCAGGAGTGGGCGGAGTTTGCCACCTCGTTCTGGGCGGATGTGGAGTCGGGGGCGCTGGTCTGGTCCATGTGACGCGAGATGGTGTGACATCGTCCCAAAACGGGCCTTGTGATGCGTATCTGTGAGTATGGATGCTTAGTATGGTGCTTATGAACAAGCGTTCCATCCTCACAGCAGTGCTGGCGCTCGGCCTGGGCATCTCCGCCCTGACCGGCTGCGCCACCGATTCCGCTCACTCCTACGTGACCCCGAAGGACGTCAAGACGGTCGAGCGTCCCATCGCTCAGATCGACGAGCACGGCATCAAGGTCCCCGAGAAGCGCGACCTGAAGATCAAGCTGGCCGACTCCGACAAGGCCGCCAAGTGGAAGATCGAGGTCTCTGATCCCACCGCCCTTGAGGTCGGCAAGTCCGAGAAGAACATCGTCACTCTGCACCCGCTGCGTGCGCTGGGCGAGGACGATGACCCGGTGACCGTGACCCTGACCGATCCGGACGGCATCACGACCGACTTCAAGGTGACCATCACCGAGGGTGCCAACTGATTCCATACTGACGACGCTTTGGGCCCAGGATCCGCGGATCCTGGGCCCTTTGCGTTGTGTTGCGGCAGCTGGATGCTGGATGCTACAGAGTGTCGATGAACTCCCGCAGGGCGCGCAGCGGCAACACCAGGTGGTTCTCCGCTCCCGGGCAGGGAACAAAGTTCGAGGACTGGCTGAGGTAGAACTCGCGCGCCTGGTCGTTGGCGCAGTGGACCAGGAGGGCAGCGAATCCCACCTCATGACTGAGCTTGTAGGCTCGCAAGAGTGCGTCTTTGAGGAGAGCTGCGCCGATGCCTCGTCCCTGCGCGCGCTGATCGACGGCGAGTCGCGCGAGGAGGAGAACTGGGCATGGCTCCGGGCGTTGGCCAGGTTTGAGGGCATCTGGGAGTGTGCTGCGCTGCACTGCCCCCATGGATAGGGCGTAGAAACCAAGTGTCTCTGGTTCCTGCGTTGTGACGAAGACGCGAGCGTTTCCGGCTCGGTGGTTTTGCCACGCAAATCGGTGGAACCAATCGTCTATCTCGGCGTTGCCCGATTGGAAGCGTGACCGGTCGTCCCTCCGCTTGAGAGGCCGCGGCTCTTGCAGGACTGACACGTACATCAGTTCTCGGAGGTGCTCGGTGTGTTCAGGTCGATGTGAGTGCCGAAGGGCGAGGGTCGATCAACGAGTTTGCGCAGCTTGGGATCGTCCGTCGGCGAGGCCTCAAGGATTTCTTCGAAGCGGGCGTGGTCCTCTTCGTTCAGGATGAAGAAGCGCTGGTCGGCGAGACGCCGCTGCGCCTCCAATGTGGCTGCAGAGAGGACGAACTCGCTGATGCTGCGAGATGTGTATGTGGCGGCGCTGCGAATGAGAGTGTTCTGTTCCTCGGTGAGGCGCAGTTCCAGACGCTGTGTCTTTGCAGTGCTCATGTCAGTTCCTCTTTCGTTCGTACGGACATTATCCGTACGTATAGACACCCTAGCATCTGAGGTTCGAGTGGGCTACCTCTTTCTCCTGGGATCCCTGCGGGAATGGACCACGCTGCGAGTGGATGAGAAGGGGAGCGGCCAACGGCGAGTTGACCGCTCCCCTTAGCTTCCAGATAAATCAGTGCAGGATGCGCGCCAGGAAGTCCCTGGTGGCCTGCTCGCGCGGGTTGTCGATGACCTGCTCGGGCGGGCCCTGCTCGACGATCTGGCCGTTCCGAAGGAACACGACGCGGTCGGCCGCCTGGCGGGCGAAGCTGATCTCGTGCGTCGCCATGAGGATGGTTGAGCCCTGTTCCTTGATCTCGCGAACGAGGTCGAGGACCTCGCCGACGAGCACCGGGTCCAGCGCTGCCGTGATCTCATCCAACAGGAGCAACTCCGGGTTCGTGGCGAGCGCGCGTGCGATCGCGACGCGCTGCTGCTGGCCACCCGACAGTCGATCCGGGTACTCCTTCGCCTTGTCCTTCAAGCCGATGCGGTCCAACAGCTCGAGGCCGCGCTCGCGTGCGCGGTCCTTCTCCCAGCCGTGCACCTTGCGGGCCGCCAGCGTCACGTTGTCCAGCACCGACATGTGCGGGAACAGGTTGTAGTGCTGGAACACGACGCCAATGCGCGCGCGGATCTGATCCGCGTTCGCGCGCGGGTCCGTGATGTCCTCGCCGGCCAGGAAGATCTGGCCGTCGTCGACCCGCTCCAGCAGGTTCGCGCAGCGCAGCAGCGTCGACTTGCCCGAGCCCGATGCGCCCAGGAGGACCACGACCTCGTGCGCTGCGACATCCAGGTCCAGGCCACGCAGGACGACGTTATCGCCGAAGCGCTTGACGACGCCGACGGCGCTCAGGACCGGGGTCGTGTTGTCCGAGGCCGGGGAGGCCTCGTGCGTAGTGGGAACCGACATCAGACGGTGCCTCCCATCTGCTCGCGCTTACGCAGTCGGGCCGTGTACCAGTCCGACAGGCGAATAAAGGGGAACGACAAGATGATGAACAGCAGGCCGGCAACGACGTAGGACGTCATGTTATAGGTCTTGGCCTGGACCATCTGCGCCGAGCGGATCGCGTCGACCGCGCCCAGGACGGAGATGAGGCCGACGTCCTTCTGCATGGAAATGAAGTCGTTCATCAGGGCGGGTGTCACCTTGCGGATCGCCTGCGGCACGATGATCATGCGCAGCGTCTGCCCGTGGGACAGACCCAGCGATCGGGCCGCGTAACGCTGGGAGGGGTGGACGGAGTCCAGGCCCGCGCGCAGCACCTCGGCCACGTACGAGGAGTACGTGAGGATGAGCGCGACCGTGCCCAGGAATGCGGTGGGGATGCGCGTCGTCGGGTTGAGCGCGGGGATGCCGAAGCCGATCAGGTAGAGGACCACCAGGAAGGGGACGCCTCGGAAAATATCTGTGTACGCCGCCGCCAGGAAACGGATCGGGAAGAACACGGGGCCGGCCAGCGTGCGCGCGGCGGCCAGGAGGGTTGCGAACACCGCGACGCCCAGCACCGCGATCGCCAGGATCCGGATGTTGAGCCACAGGCCGGACAGGACCTGGGGGAAGGCTTCGACGAAGTACTTGCCGTTGAAGAAGGTCTGGCGGGTGGCCTCCCACCCGTCGGAGTTGACGACCACGGCGATGAGGACTCCCGCGACCACGATCGTGGAGGCCAGGGAGACGAGGATCGACCGGACCGTCTGCTTGCGCCGATAAGCGCGCCGGCCACGCTCCACCGCCGAAACGGGGGGCGTGGCCAGCGCGTCATTCGAGTGCTCACTCATGAATGAGGCCTCACTTGAGGGTGGGCACGTTCTGTGCCTCGTTCAGCCACTTTTCCTGCAGCTCAGCGAGCTTGCCGGACGAGGCCAGGCGATCGACCGCTGCCGAGACCGTGGGGGTCAGCTTGGAACCCTTGGGCAGGACGATGCCGTACTGCTCGCCGCCCGTGGTGTCGTCGAACTGGCCGATGATGACGCCGTCATCGATCTGCGCGGAGACCATGTAGAAGGCGGTCGGCAGGTCGACGACGATCGCGTCCACGCGGCCCGTCTGCAGGGCCAGGACCGTGTCGTCGGAGGAGTTGAACATCTGAAGCTTCTGGCTCAGGCCGGACTCCAGGTGATCGGAAGCGAACTGCTGCGACGTCGTGCCGGCCTGGACACCGATGAGGACGTCCTTGAGGTCCGCGATGGACTTCGCGCTGGCGGCCGGGGTGCCGGCCTTGGTGATGATCGCCGAGGTGGTCGTGTAGTACGGGGACGTGAAGTCGACGGCGTTCTTGCGCTCGTCGGTGATGGAGAACTGCTGAATGTTCAGGTCCCAGTCCTTCGCGCCGGGGGTGATCGACGAATCGAAGGTGGCGCGCACCCACTGGACGTTGTCGGCGCTGTAGCCGAGTTCCTCGGCCAGAGCGTAGATGACGGCCGACTCGTAGCCTTCGCCCGAAGACGGGTCATTGTCGAGGATCCACGGCGAGTAGGCGGGATCGGAGGTGGCGACGGTGAGCTTGCCTTCCGTCACGGTCGGCAGGGCGCCGGGGCCGTAGGTCTGCTCGGCGTCGGAGGAAGAAGAGGAGCTCGTGCCGCCCGTGCAGGCGGCCAGGCCGAGTGCCGCGACGGCGGCGACGGCAGCGAGGGAACGGACAGAGCGGCGCATGGGGCCTCCCAGTGACGTGAGGAAATCCGCCGGTGAGGGCGGGTCTGACTCGATGAGAGTATCGGTGCGCCGAAAGTTGCGCTGGCATAGGTCCGATGCACGAAACATTGGAACGAGGCCTGGGCTGCGAAAACGTTGAAATAGTGAGGATTTCAGGGTGGTGGGGGATGGGACACAGTGGCGTGTGGGTATGCGACAGGGCCGGACGCCGGTGGGTTAGGCCCCCTCGGCGAGTTTCCAGTCCTCGAACGTGAACTCGGGGGAGACGACGCAGGTGGCCAGCGCGTAGTCGCCGCGGGCGAAGGTGCGCTGCCAGGTGCCGGCTCTCACGAGGATCTGCACGGGGTTCGCCGGATCGGAAGCCACTGTGCCGGACGGAGACCCCAGCGTGACGACGCGCGGGTCGGCGTCGGGGGCGTTGCCGTTGCCTCCCAGGTGTACCTCGAGGGCGCCCGGGCCGGACCAGATCCACAGTTCGTCGGAGTGGACGAGGTGCCAGCGGGCTTCCTCGTCGCGCTCGAGAAGGAAGATGATGGCGGAGGCGCTGTGGCGGCTCCCGCGGGGTGTGTCCACGCGTGCGGGCGCGGTCCACGTGCGGCGGTAGTGCCCACCTTCCGGGTGGGGTGCGAGGCCCATCGCGTCAATCAGCGGGGAAACGTCGGTCATAGACACTCCAAAGGAAGAGAAAAGGCGGGTCGGCGACAGGGAAACGAAGGAGTTAGCGCGATGCCGAGTAGCGTACGCGCCCGGACACGATGGTCTCGATCACGTGCCCGGCGCCGTGGCGGGCGACGGTGTCGATGGTTTCCACGATCGAGGTGACGGGCACGTCGACGACGCACATGTCGGCGACCGCTCCCGACTGGAGCTGACCCAGGCGGTCGGGGCCGGTCGCCAGGCCCATCGCTGTGGCGCCGCCCAGGGTCGCGGCCTGCAGGAGCCGGCGCGCCAGGTCCTGATCCTCGTAGCCCTGAGCTCGCGCCAGGTCGAAGAGGAGGGCGACGTCCTCGAGCAGGTCGAGGGAGGGGGAGGAGGAGAGAGAGTCCGTGCCCACGGCGATCATGTTGCCCTCGGTGAGGTAGGCGGCGACGGGAGGCGCGTCCAGGCCGATCACGCGATTCGAGCGCGGGCACAGCGCAACCGCCGTCTGGCGGGCGCGCAGCCGCCTGCGGTCGTCGGCGCGCATGTACACGCCGTGGGCGACGTGGCAGTCGGGCCCGAGGACGCCCAGCTGATCGACGAATTGCGTCGAGGAGAAGCCACCCCCGCGCGAACGCATCGCCGTGAACGACGAGGAATGCTCGCTCTTCCACAGGTCCGCGAGGTCGGTTGTGCGCGTCTCGGACCATTCGGCCTCGGAGTGGGATTCGCCCAGGTGAATGTGGATGCGCATGCCGCGTCGCCGCGCCATGTCGGGCAGGTCCAGCAGCGGCTCGGCGTCCAGGGAGTAGGGCGCGTGCGGGGAGATGCCCACGGCCGGAGGGGTCGGCATCGCGTCCAGAGACTCGGAGACCTCGCGTTCACCGCGCGCCCGCCACTCTTCGTTCGACCAGCTCATGACCTCCCAGTAGGCGACCCCGTGCAGGCCCGCGTCGTGCAGCGCCGAGGCCGCGGCTGCGTCCGTCACCACGTCCGCGGCGGCGGTCGTGCCGCCCTCCAGGAGCAGGCGCGCGCCCGCGGCCGCGTCCCCTGCCCAGTCCAGGCCGCCCGCGTCGTAGACCTCGTCGAAGGCGCGCGCCCAACTGTCGAAACCGCGGTACTGTCCGGCTCCCACGGAGGCCATGCCCGTGTACTGCAGGTGCGTGTGCGCATTGACGAGGCCGGGGAGCAGCACGCCCTCGAAGTGGCGTTCCATGAAGGAAAGGCCGCGCTGCCTGAGCGTGTTGATAACCCAGTCGCGCGCGCCCACGTGTTCGATGCGCCCGTCGCGCACGGCAACGGCGCCGTCGAGGATCGAGGGGGCGGTGATCGGGATGACCATGCCGGCGGACCAGACGACCACGTCGCTCATGGGGGACCTTTCAGTGGGGGACGCTGACTAACAGTGTAGAAGTGGGGTGGGCATACCCGCCCCAGCGGTGGGCGTGAGCTGCGACTATGGCAGGGAGAGGGCGCCGAGCGCAGCTGCTGCCACCGCGTCGTCGGCCTCGCGCGGCAGGTCGTGCAGGCCGGGGGCCAGCTCGCCTTCGCGGGTCAGGAGCTCTCGCAGGGACGCCAGTTGCACGCCGAAGCTCATGTCCATGATCTCGATGGGGTTGCCCTCGCCCGCCGTGTAGTTGATTCCCTCCCCGCGCTCGAGGACGCGCAGCGTCTTGCCGGAGGGGCTGGTGAGGGTCTGCACGTGCGGATCGCCCGACTCGGCGATGACCCAGGACGCGGCCACGGCCTCGTCGATGGACACCTCCCCGTCGACCCCGCCGGCGACCGTGACGATCGCGCCGCCCGGGGCCGCCTCCAGCGCGCTCAGCGGGATCGTCGAGCGCTCGCCCGTCGCGGAAATCAGCATGCCGGCGCTCGCGGCTGCCTCCTCAAGCGAGGCCACCGCGAACCCGTCCATCGACGCCTGCAGGGCACGCACGGGATCTAGCTCCACGACGGTCACGCGGGCACCGAGCGCCGCGCCGAAACGCGCGCAGCCGCGACCCACGTCGCCGTAGCCGATGACGACGACGCTCATCCCCGCCACCGGCGCGCCCACGCCACGCGGGTCGATGAGGTCCAGGATTGTCGTCCAGCACGACTGACCCGTCCCATAGGCGTTGTCGAACAGGGTCTTCGAACGCGCATCGTTCGAGGCCAGGACCGGAATGCGCAGATCGAAAGAACGCAGGGGGCGCAGCCCCGAGGTGGTCTCCTCCGCCGCGCCAACCAGCGCGTCCAGGACACCCGGGCAGGCATCCGTATCGTGCGCGAGGCGGATCAGATGAGAGCCATCATCGAGGAGAAATTCGCTGCGCTGGGACAGGAACTCGCGCGCGAGCTCCCACTCGCGCTCGCGGGAGGCGCTCGAGTCCGCGAAGACGGGGATTCCGGCCTCGCGCAGGCGGGTCGCGACGTCCTCGCGGGTTTCGGAGGCCCAGCCGAAGACGCGCACGTTTGCCCCGGCCTCGGCGAGCATGAGGGCCAGTGCCGCGGTCTTCGGTTCCAGGACGAGGGAAAGCCCCACGCTCCGGCCCGCAACCAGGGATGCCAGCCCCCGGGCCGAAGCCTCGGTGACGGGCATGTGGGCGCGCGCCCACTCGATGCGTCCCTCGTCGCCGGGGCCCGTGATGGTGCGCCCGTCGGGGGCGATGACGGCGCGGAAGACGCCTCCGGGTGCCAGGACCGTGATCGCCCGGGGCATGGGGGTTGCGTCCTCCTCGAGCGAGAAGACGACCGGGGGCGAGGCCGGGGTCCCCTCGGCGTCCGACAGCGGGCGCACGTGGGCACCGAAGGCACGCAGCAGAGCGGCGAGCGTCGGGTCATCCGTCGCGAAGGAGCGCCCCGCGATGAGCATGTTCGTGGCCCGCGCGTAGGCGCGTAGCAGCAGCTGGGCGGCGAGTGGATCCAGGGCGCTGTTCATGCGTTAAACGTAGCAATTTCGGTGCCTGCGCGTCCCCGCGAGGGTGTGTGAGTACTCCGTGAGGGGCCCTCAAGGACCTGCCTGCGGGTATGCAAAAGGGACCGGGCCCTGCGGCCCAGCCCCTTCTGTTGGTTCACTTGCCGAGCTTGTCCTTGGCCTCGCCGACAACCTCGGTCGCCTTGTCCTTGGCTTCCTCAGCCTTGTCCTGGGCTGCGTGGGCGGCTTCCTTGGCCTTGTCCTTGGCCTCGCCAGCCAGCTCGGTGAGCTTGTCCTTGGCTTCCTCTGCCTTTTCCTTGGCCGCGTCGGCGACCTTCTCGAGGCCTTCTTCAGCCTGCTTCTTCAGATCTTCCAGACCCATGGTGTTCTCCTCGGAGTAGTGCCGTTCCGACAGTCAGAACGGATACGACCGATCCTATCTGTCATCTGACCAGGTGGCCTGAGGTGTGGGAACACAGTCCCGCATGCTGGCGCGAGGGCTGACAGAGTGCTGCGTGGAGCGGTGATGTCCGCCATTTTCATTGGGGTGTCGGGGGATACTCAGGGGGCAACCAGGGCAGCCCCTCATGGAAGTGATATGCGCCTCGGGAATAACGTGGAGGCATGACAGAGAACAACGCGGGCCTGGTGACCCGAGCACTGACGAAGACATACATGCGTGGGAACACGCACGTCCACGCGCTGGCGGGCGTCGACCTGACGCTCCCGCAGGGCACGCAGGTGGCGATCATGGGCCCCTCGGGCTCCGGTAAGACGACGCTCCTGCACTGCCTGGCCGGCGTGCTGCGACCCAGCTCTGGGTCGATCACGCTCGACGGCGAGGAGATGACGACCATGTCGGAGCGCGTCCTATCCGACCTGCGCCTGCGTCGCTTCGGCTTCGTCTTCCAGGATGGTCAGCTCCTGCCCGAGCTGCCCACGGAAGAAAACATCGCGATGCCCCTCATGCTCGCGGGTACGCCCAAGTCGCAGGCCCTGAGCCGCGCTCGTGAGATCCTCGCGAACCTCGGCCTCGACGGCGCCGGCCCCTACCGCCCCGGCCAGCTCTCGGGCGGCCAGGCCCAGCGCGTCGCGATCGGCCGCGCGCTCGCCACCGATCCCTCGGTGATTTTCGCGGACGAGCCCACGGGCGCCCTCGACCAGGCCACCGGCGGTGAGGTCATGTCCCTCCTGACCAGCGCCTGCGCCACCACGGGCGCCTCCCTGGTCCTCGTCACCCACGATCCCGCGGTCGCCGCGCGCCTGCCGCACACGATCCACGTGCGCGACGGTCGCATCTCCCTTCAGGGACGAGGCAGTGGCGCGCAAGGCCAGGGGGTGGCCCGATGAGCGCGGTACGCACCGCCGCCGGGGCGCTCCTGCGGTCGCGCGACCGGGCGACGTCCGTCCTCACGGTCGCCGCGTTTGCGCTCCCGCACGCGTTCCTGCTCGCGGTCACAGGTGGCGTCATGGCATTTGGGGCGCGGGCGGCCGTGGCAGCGACGTCGGCCACGGCCGACGATCCCTCGAGCCTCGACGGGATGGCCTCCTTCTACGTGATGCTCGCCTACTTCGCGGCGACCCTGCTCGTCGTTCCCATTATTTCGATGGGTGCGGCGGCCGCGCGCCTGGGCATGAGTCGGCGCGAGCGTGACCTCGCGGTCCTGCGCCTCGTCGGCCTCGCGCCGGGCAAGACGAAGCTCGCCTGCATCATCGAGACCTGCGCGTTTGCGGCCGTTGGCGTCGTCGTCGGCTCGATCCTGTACGCCGTGACGCTGCCCGCGTGGGGTGCGCTGTCCTTCCAGGGCCGCCCGATGGGGGCCAGCGAGATGTGGGTGGGGGTCGTGGCCCTCCTCGTCGAGGGACTCGCCATGATCCTCCTGGCCGCCCTGTCCTCGTGGCTGGCCATGCGCAAGGTCGCGATCACGCCCCTGGGCGTCGCGCGCCGCAGCCAGGCGGGCCGCGTGAGCGCGGTCGGCCCCGTCCTCGGCCTGGTCCTCCTCGTCCTGTGGCTGAGCGTCGGCACCCTCGCGATGAACCTGGGAACCGCGATCGGCTTGGCCGTGTTCATGGGCTTCATGGGCGCGATCTTCCTCATCGTCAACCTGGTGGGCGTGTGGTCGATCAGCCTGATGGGTCGCATCATGGCGCGGGTCTCGCGCAGCCCCCAGATGATGGTGGCGGGCCGACGCATGGCCGACGATCCGCGCGCCGTGTGGCGCTCCTTCGGGGCGGTGGCCCTCGTCGGGTTCCTCGTGGGCATCATGTATCCGGCGAGTGACGCGATCTCCATGAGCGGGGATCGGGCCGACGAGGTCGCGCTCATCGTCGTTGGCGACATCAACAGGGGCATGCTGCTGACCTTCGCGATTACCCTCGCCCTCGGGGCCGTGTCGACCGCGGTCAATCAGTCGATCCGCGTCCTCGACTCCGCCGACCAGGTGCGCGCCCTGTCCTACATGGGGTCCCCGCGTGGCTTCATGGATCGCAGCCGCCGCCTCGAGGTCGCGATCCCCGCGTTCGTCATGATCGTCGGCTCGATGCTGCTCGGCATGGTGTTCATGTCACCGATGCTTGCGGCGGGTGCCGGAAAGGGATTCCTCATCGCGCTCGCCTCAGCGATCGTCGGCGTGGTCCTCATCGTCGTAGCCTCCGAGGCGACCGTGCCCCTGCGTCGTCGGATCCTCGCGGGCGTGCGCGAGGGGCGCGAGTAGCTCGCCGGCATCTGCGCACGTCCGGGCCCCGGCCTCGTCCCCCTATTGACGAGGCCGGGGCCGATCCGTATTCACACGGACAATCTCGAACACAAAGGTGTGTGACGCACGCCTCATAAGTGCTAGAATGACGCCGTTCAACCGCATGAATTCAACGGAGAGACCGTGTATCACTCGTCTTCCCAGTACTCGCATGCTGGGGGAGTCGGCGGTGCCGCGCGAGGATCCCAGGTCACCAGGCCATCCGCTCGGCGTCGCCGCCCCGCGCCACCCTCGTACCCGCCGACCGTGCGCCCGCAGACGCGCGCCGCGCTCGATGAGGAAATTTTCGCGCTGCACACGCCCGCCCAATACTCGCTGCCCGTGGGGGCACCTCGCCTCCCGCGCTTCAGCGCCTTCGTGGCCGCCGCGCTGCTCATCGTGGCCGTTGTCTTCTGGTGGTTCTAGTCGCCTCTCTTGCTTCCGCAGCACATACCGTGTGAGGCAGCGTGAGGTCGTCCCGGCCTCGTCTCAGGTCGTGAGCACCCGCGCCCCCAGTCGGGCACAATGGACCCATGACGACCCCCACCCCCACTGACCCCGCGCGTTACGCGGGCGCCGACCTGCGCCTGGCAGCCGTCGACATGGACGGCACCCTCCTGGACGACGATAAGAACTTCCCGCCCGGCATGGACGAGCTGCTCGACCAGATGGACGCGCGCGGCGTCACCTTCGCGCCCGCGTCCGGCCGTCAGGTGTGGACCCTCATCGACATGTTCCCCGGGCGCCCCGGCATGACCGTCATCGGCGAGAACGGCGGCATCGTCATGCGCGACGGTGCCGAGGTCTCCTCCAGTCCCCTCGATGCCCCCACCATGCGCGAGGCCGTCCGCCTCGTACGCGAGGCCACCTCCGGTCCGAATGGGATCGACGGCGGCCTGGTCATGTGCGGCAAGCAATTCGCCTACGTCGAGCGCACCGATGACCGCTTCGTCGATGGCGTCATGCCCTACTACCACCGCACGAAGCGCGTGGATGATCAGATCGCCATCATCGACGCCATCGAGGCCGGGCAGATCGACGATGCGATCGTCAAGCTCGCCGTCTACGTCATTGGGCCGGTCCAGGCGCTCGCGCAGGCCACCCTGGCCAACTTCGCCGACACCCACCAGTATGCGATTTCGGGTGCGAACTGGGCGGACCTGCAGATTCGAGGCGTCGACAAGGGGAGCGCCGTGCGCGACCTGCAGCGCTTCCTCGGCGTGGATCGCTCCCAGACCGCGGTCTTCGGCGACGCGGGCAACGACCTGTCCATGATGAGCGAGGGGGACCTGTCCTTCGCGATGGCCAACGCCTCCCGGGATGTCGTCGAGGCCGCGCGCTTCGTCGCGCCTTCCAATAACGAGGCCGGGGTCGCCCAGGTGCTGCGCGCCCTCCTGGTGTAACGCTCCGTTGCGCGGGTAGGAACTTACCGTTAATCTCAATTCTTGAAATACCCGTTGGACGGAGGACATCGTGAGCATGCCCGAATACGCGCAATATGGAGGCAGACCGCCTCAGGCAGGCGTAGTGCAGCCGGGCGTAGCGCCGCAGGCGGGGATTCCGACGGGAGAGCCCGCCTACCCGGGTATGCAGCAGTTGCCTCCTCAGCCCGCCGTTTCCCCCAAGAAACAAGGCGGAAAAACAGCGAGCCGGGTATCCCTGATCTGTGGGATCCTCGGTCTGGTCATCGTCGGTGCAACAGCGTTCGCTATGTGGTACATGATCAACGATCTCACACCGAATTCAGACCCGAGCGGAGCGGACATCATCGGGTTTTTCCCGCTCTTCGCGTTTGGGTTCATGGGCCCCGTGAATATGGCCGGATTCGTCGCTGGAGTTCTCGGCGTTGCATTCACTCCGAAAGCAAAGACAGTCGTCGGATGGCTGGGTATCCTCCTCAATGCGGCCCCCTACGTGGCGCTCTTTGGCAGCATGTTTATCCCCTAGCCGATGAGCGCGCGTGAGTAACGACGTGAGCAACGATCAGAGGAGCGGCGAATGAGCGTACCGAACAACAACCCGCAGCTGAATGGCTATCCGGGAACACAAAGCCCGCAGGGGGCCACACCCTACCAGGGGAGTGTGCCTTACCCGGGTGGTATTCCTCAGCCCTACGACGGGGTGAGCACGGAGGCAGGCAAGAAGAAGATCCCGATTGCATTCTTCTTCGGGATCGCGACCTGGGTGGCGATTCTCCTGATCATCGGCGTGACGGCCTTGATGATAGCGAATTCGGCCGACGAGAGCGCCTCGGCGAGGGATGGGATCGCCATTATCCCGATGTTTGGGTCCTGGATCGTCGTGCTGCCCCTCACCATCTTTGGCCTGGCCACCGGCGCATCAGCGAAGAAACACCTGATGACGCGCAAGCAGCTCATCATGAACAGGATCGGTTTCTGGCTGAGCATCGCCCCGTTCGTCGTCTTCTTCCTGTTCTATGCCTGTATCGTGATCGCGAGTATCGTCGAAAGGGGTGTCTAGTCGATGGACCAGCATCAGCAGTACCCTCCTGCCTCGCCCGCGCAGCGTGCGCTTGTGGGGTGAGTGCGTTTTGCGTGGGGGTTGTCTTGTCGTTAGTCTCAATTCTTGAAAGACTTTTCGGCAGGGGAGATGTGGGGGTTCTTCACAGTCTCGTTGCCGCATGTCGGTGCACTAGAGGAGGAATCTGATGAGCACGCCTTATCCTCAGCAGCCTGCGGGGCAGCCCGCAGTTCCCGCGCAGCCTGTGCAGCTCGCGCCGCAGGGGTCGCCGCAGGTTGTGCCCCAGGCGGGAGTGCCATATTCGCTGGCGCCCCAGCGCCAGGTCCCGGAAAAGATCAGTAGGCTGTCCTTCATTTTTGCGATCACCGGACTGGGTGTCCTGGTTCTGTCACTCCTGTACTGCGCCTATATCGTTTTCACTGCTGTGCACAGTGACCATCCCGAAGGCGGTGGCTTTGTGTGGATCATTCCGTTCGCTGTATACATGTGCCTCCTGCCACCCATCAATCTTGCCGGTCTGATTGTTGGCTTCCTGAAGGTGGGGCCCTCGGTCTCTGGCCGACAGCGGATGTGGAGCCTGCTCGGTATCGGCCTGAATATTCTTCCCTGGGTGATCGCTGCAGCTCTCCTTGTCTGGATTCGCACGTCGAGCTTCCCCGGTGTTGCTGGCGCCGTGCTGGTTCTCGGATGACTATTGTCTGCGAATAGCGCCTATTGAGTGGAGGAATCTGATGAGCACGCCTTATCCTCAGCAGCCTGCGGGGCAGCCCGCAGTTCCCGGAGTGCCCGCGCAGGCCGTGCCGCCGGTGCCGCAAGGTTATCCGGCGGCACCCCAGGGATATGCGCCGGGCTATGCGCCCGTGCCCCAGGGGCCTGTCGTTCGGAAGGTGAACAAGGCGTCGATCATCCTGGGTGTTATCGGGTGGGCCCTCGTTGGTCTCACGGTATTGGGTACGTGGCTGGCCATTCGTGCTATCCCGTCGGACGCTGACCCGAGCGGTGCTGACATCGTCGGCTTTATACCTCTCCTCGGCTTGCCATTCTTTGGCTCGGTGAACCTCGCTGGCGGCGTTATTGGGATCGTCGGGGCCGTCGGGAAGCCGAAGACGCGCAAGCTCAACTGGCTGGGAATCCTCCTCAACGCGAGCCCGTACGTCATTTTCCTCGCCCTTATGATGGCGCCAATGTATTTCCACTAGGCCGCCTAGCTGTGGGTCGTCCCACGCATCGATGATGATTGATGGCGCGTGCCCAACGATGGCATGCCCGAAAGGGCGTACGGCTGGGCGAGCGTACAATATCGCCGCGATGGCCAACTCATGAAGGAGAAGCTGTGACAACACCAGATCCTCACGTCCCGAATATGAACACCTATCCGGGTAGGCAGAGTCAGGGCGGGCAGCCCGCGTCGCAGCCGTATGTGCCCGCACGGCCCGTGCAGCCCGTAGCTCCCGCGCAGCCTGTGCAACCGGCGCAGCCTGCGCCGCAGGGGTATTCGGCAGTGCTCCAGGAGGGAGCACCCGGGCAGCCCGCATACTGGGGGGTGCCTCAGCCTGTGGTGCCATATTCGCTGGGGCCCCAGCAACGCCTCTCGGAGAAAATCAGCAGGCTGTCCTTCATTTGTGCGATCATCGGATTGGTGGTCCTGGTTCCGTCACTCCTGTACTGCGCCTATATCGTTGACAGTGCTGTGCACAGTGACCATCCCGAAGGCGGTGGCTTTGTATGGATCATCCCGTTCGCCGTGTATATGGGCGTTCTTCTGCCCATTAATCTTATCGGTCTGATTAGTGGCTCCCAGAAGGTGGGGCCCTCGGTTTCGGGCCGACAGCGGATGTGGAGCCTGCTCGGTATCGGCCTGAATATTCTTCCCTGGGTGATCGCTATCGGTCTCCTTGTCTGGATGTGAATGCCTAGTTTCCCTGTACTGTGGGGGTCGCACGGGTCTTCGGATGACCGTTGCATGTAAATAACGTAAATGAGACCGAGGAAGTCAATGAGTATGCCGTATCCACAGCAGCCTGCGGGGCAGCCCGCAGTTCCCGCGCAGCCTGTGCAGCAGGCGCCGCAGGGGGTTCCCCAGGTGGGAATGCCCGCGCAGCATGCATATCAGGGGGGTGCGCCGGGCTATGTGCCCGTGCCCCAGGGGCCTGTCGTTCAGAAGGTGAACTGGGCGTCGATCACCCTGGGTATTGTCGGGTGGGTTCTCATCGGTCTGACGGTACTCGTCATGTGGCTGGCTATCGAATCCAGTGCGTCCGATCCTGACCCGACTGGCAAGGAAGTGTATGGTTTCTTGCCCCTCTTCGCCCTGATGTTTATTGGCCCGGCGAATCTCGCTGGTGGGATTATCGGTATCGTGGGGGCCGTCGGGAAGCCGAAGACGCGCAAGCTCAACTGGCTGGGAATCCTGCTCAACGCGAGCCCGTACGTCGTTTTCGCAATCCTCATGATCGTTGTGATTGTTGTCGCGGCGGGGACTCCCACGCATCGATGATGATTGTTGGCGCACGCCCAACGATGGCATCTCTGTAAGGGTGTGCGAATGAGCGAACCTGCTGATAGTGTCGCGACGATCAACTGATGAAGGAGCGACTATGACAACACCGGATTCGCACATCCCGAACTCGAACGCCTATCCGGGCGGAGGGAATTGGGGTGTGCAGTCGTATGTGCCCGCGCCGCAGGGGGTTCCCCAGGCGGGTGTGCCCGCGCAGCCCATATATCAGGGGGTGCCGACGGGCTATCCGAATCCGGGGGCCCGGCCGCCGCGTCGGTCGGGAATGAAGATCAGCGGCATCATCTTCTTGGTCTTTGCGGCCATTACCCTGGTCTTGTCGGTCGCTGTCTGCGTGGGGATTGAGTTTATTCCCGGCGACCACGGGGACAGCGGAGATGGACTTGCCTGGCTCGGTGTCATGGTCCTCCTCTATGTGGTGCCTTTTGGGCTGATGCTGGCGCTCTGTGGCCTCATGTTGGTCTTCGCAGGACGACAGAAAACACGGTGACCGACGCGCGCAGGGCGGCCCAGGTGCCGCACGCTCTCCTCGGGCAGCACTCCTTGCGTGCAACCTACCTCTCCGATAATCTCAATTCTTGAAATACTTTTTGGGGAGATGACGTCGGCTCCCCGCGATGATGAAGGGAACGCGTTATGTCGAATGGACAGCGACCTGTCGCTCCGCCACAGGCTGCGGGTACGTACCCTCAGCCCGGCTATCCGCAGGGTGTCCCGGTGCGCCCGCCCAATCCCTCGGCCCTCGCGCGCAAGGCGCTCGCGTGGGGAGTCGCCGCATGGGTCGCCTCGGTCCTCACCATCGTGGGCGCTGTTGCCTTCGCGCTCACCGCTCCCGCGATGCGTGATGCCAGTGGGCTCGGGACGATCGTCTTCATCGCCCAAGTGGGGATCTTCCCAGTTCTCATCGTCCTGACCATCATGGGTTCCAACGCTGGGCTGAAAGGCATGGCCTACGCGTCGACCCCGCGGGAATTCGCAATGAGCAAGCTCGGTAAGCGTCTGAGTGCCACTCACTGGATACTGCTGGCGCTCGCCTTCGGGGCCGAGTGTATTCGGGAGATGGCCAACTAGTACATGCGTTTTCACAGGTAGTGTGTGACCGAGAAACAGGCGATGACGGGGCGGGTGAAGCTCGCTGACGCCTGTCACTGATGGAAGGACAGACCGTGACAACACCGAACCCGTACGTTCCCGAGCCGAACGCCTCGCCCATGATGCCCCCGCAGCAGCCGTCCTCCCAGCTACAGGGCGGCGTAGCTCCTCAGGGGACACCTCAGCAAGGCATGCAACAGTACTGGGCGGCTCAACCCGTTGCGCAGGGCTACCCGCAGACCGGGTATGCGGGCTATGGCTACGGGCCCGTCGCCCCCGTGAAACCTCGCAAGTCGTTCAAGCTGGCGGGCGCTTTGTGTGCGGTAGGCATGCTGCTTGCGCTCTCACCCTTCATTGCGTGGACCGTCATTGACCTCATTCCGGGCAATCACGGAGACGGCGGAGATGGCATGTACTGGCTTGCAGTCGGAATGATGTTCTACATTCTGCCGATTGGTCTCATCCTTATCGTCGCCGCCATCATCACCGCCATCATCGTTGCCGTCACGAACTCTTCCGCAAAGGGTTGATCCCTTGATCACGAGACCCCGCGCCGGCCTCGTCAATGGTGCCGGCGCGGTGTTTGTCATACCTTATTTGGCGTGGTATCTGGGGCTGGTGCCCAGGTGGATTGGTGTGGGGATGTCGGTGTCTTTCAGGATGCTTTCGTCGAGGCCGCGGTAGGCGTAGGTGGAGTCCCCGGCGATGTTTCGGGGGTCGACGAGGCCTGCGAGGTATTGCTGGGTCTCTTCGTTCGTGGGACCCAGGTCGCTGTAGCCCTTGTCCATGAGCGGGTTTTCGTCGGGGTACTGGGAGGGATCAGTGTTGACCATGGCTCCGGGGTCAGCTCCGCCATATCCGATGTACTTGTTCCACCCGCTTTGATCGGTTCGGGCTGTGTGCGTGAGCAGTTGGAGGAGTTGGTTGCTGGTGGCGTTGGGCCACTTCTGCTTGGCCAGGGCCAGGAAGCCTGCGACCAGGGGCGTGGCGTTGGAGGTGCCTCTGGTACTGATGTTGGTGTTGTTCTCGTAATTGTGGGCGAGGATGGGGCCTCCCACGGCGGCCACTGTCACGCCTTTGCCCCACGAGGAGTATTCGGCGCGCTTACCGGAGGTGTCGATGGCGCTGACGCTGACCACCCCGGACCACTTGCCAAAGGTGTGAATAGTATCTTCCTCGTTGTCGTTTCCTGCGCCGCTCACCACGATGACGCCCAGGGCGTTGGCGCGGGCGATCGCCCACTTCACCGCGTCGCTCGTGTCTCCACTTGTCGCCGAGATGCTGATGATTTGGGCACCGTCAGTGATCGCCTGATTGATCAGCCACTCGGGCTCATCGAGCGTGTTAGCGTGGTGGCCACGGCAATCGGACTCTGCCTTGTCGCCGTCCTTGGGGAAGGAGGTGCGGTAGGCAAGGAGTGTGGCGTCGGGAGCGACGCCGTACTCTTTGGAGACCAGGAGCGAGGCCATGGCCGTCCCGTGACTCTTCGAGTTGGCACCGGAGGTGACAGTGCACGGCGTTTTGTCGATGATGGTGGCGCCTGCGAGTTCGGGTGCGCTGGTGTCGACCTCGCCGTCAATGACGGCGATGGTGACGCCCTTGCCGGTGTAGCCTTTCGCTCGTGCCTGATCGAGGTGGTAGTAGGCGAAGTAGGGCTGGTCGGCCGCCGTGATGGGGTCGGCGGCCTGGGCGGGAGCGGCGGGCAGGGCGGTGGCCCCGGCCGTCAGGGCCAGGGTCATCGCACACGCGCCCGCAAAGCGCAGCCGCCGGTGTCTCGTTGGGCTAGTCGTCATTTGGCGTGGTAGCGGGGGCTGGTGCCCAGGTGGATAGGTACGCCAGCGTCAGTGTCGCGGATGACACTTTCGTCGAGGCCGCGGTAGGTGTACGAGTCGTCGAAGGCGAGCTCTGTTGGTGGGACGACGCCATCAGCGTACTCTTGAACTTCTTCGGCAGTGGGGCTGGATCCGCCACCTTTATCCGCGATCGGGTTTTCGTCGGGGTATTGGGATGGGTCCGTATTGACCAGGGCGCCTGGATCGACACGACCGAATCCGGTGTATATGTTCCACCCGTCTTGATCAGTGCGGGCTGTGTGCGTGAGCAGTTGGAGGAGTTGATTGCCGGTGGCGTTGGGCCACTTCTGCTTGGCCAGTGTAATGAAACCAGCGGTAAGAGGAGCTGAAATTGATGTGCCGGAGGTCTGTCCGATTTGATTGTCTGCATAGTTTCGGACGGCAACGGGACCGCCGAACGCAGTCGTAGTGACGCCTTGACCCCACGAGGAATAGTCTGCCAGCTTTCCGTTAAGATCAATGGCGCTAACGCCAACGACTCCTGAGAAGCGGGAGAGGTGCGTAATATTTTGATCTCTCCGTTCGTTGCCCATCGAAGAGACAATGACGACGTTTTCGTGCATCGAACGTGCAATTGCCCATTTGAGTGCGCGACTTTCGTCCGGAACCGCCTGAGCGACAGAAATTACCGAGGCACCATCGTTCATCGCATGATTGAGAAGCGAAGCGATTGAGTGCTTTGACGAGCGAGAGTCTCCATAGCAATCAGAGCCTGCACTGTCACCGTCACTGGCGGACAAGCTTCGGTAGGTCAAGATTGAAGCGTCTGGGGCGACTCCGTATTGGCTCGACCCCAGAAGAGAAGCGACAAGTGTTCCGTGAGTTTTACTCTCGTTGCTCGAGGTGACGGTGCATGGTGTTTTGTCGATGATGGTGGCGCCTGCGAGTTCGGGCGCGCTGGTGTCTACCTCGCCATCAATGAGCGCGATGGTGACGCCCTTGCCGGTGTAGCCTTTCGCCCGCGCCTGATCGAGCTTGTAGTAAGCGAAGTAGGGCTGGTCGGCCGCCGTGATGGGGTCGGCGGCATGCGCGGGAGCGGCAGGCAGCGCGGTGGCCCCGGCCGCCAGGGCCAGGGTCATCGCGCACACACCCACGAGGCGCAGCCTGCGACGGCGGTCAGAAACGTGGTTCGTGGTCACCATTGGCGGGGATCCCATCCGTCGTCCTTGTGGGAGGCAGGCTTCAGGTCCTTGTCCGAGCCATAGGTCTGCGACATCGGATTGACGTAGCCGGGAGGCAGACCGTCTTCGTCATCGTCTTCGAACTTGAAGGCCGTGTACTTGTGTCGACGCCCCTTCTTGTCGTCCTTGCCGCCGCCGGCACCCGCGCCGGCACCCGCGCCCATGAAGCCGCCCATACCCGGCCTGCCGGAAGCGCTCGTACCGCTAGCAGTGCTGCCGCTGCTCGTCTTTCCAGCGGCTTCAGCCGATCCATCGATGCCCTTGGTGCCCGTGAGGCCGGTCGTACCACCCGATGCGCTTGCACTGCCAGCCAGGCCGTTGGAGCCAAAGCGGCCTCCGGAAGCTGAACCCCCGCGTAGCCCGCCGAGGCCGCCGGCGCCTGCGCCACCGCGACCGGATGCGCCGATGCCGCCTGCGCCACCGCGACCGGATGCACTGATGCCGCCAATACCTGAACGGCCCGCGGAACCAAGTCCACCTGCGCCACCGCGACCCAGTGAGCTGCTCGCTCCCGCACCCAGACGAGATGTGCCGCGCGCACCGAGGGCGGCGGCGCCGAGGGCACCCGCACTGAGAACACCAGCGCCGAGGGCACCCGCACCCGCATGGCTCGTACGCCCGGAGGCGTCGAAGTGGGTGGAGGGTCCCCCGTTAATGTTCCACAGAGGATGGTAGCGATCGCTTGGAGGAGCGGGGGTGTATCCGCCGACGGTGCCGTTGGCGTAGCGCTCTCCGCCGATGCGCGTGTGCAGCAGGTCGATGCCCATCAGGTCCTCGGGATCGGTGATGGGCTTGCTCCGGCTGCCCGGCTCGCCCTCGCTGTTGAAGCGGTCTGGAATGCGCCCGGACTGGAGCTTGCGCAGTTTCTCGGCGTCCGCGTCCTGCGAGGTCGGGTTGTCAAAGCCATTCGGGTAGAGTCCTGAATTGGGGCCGCGCCCGTCCGATCGACCGTAGTCGGTGTCCCTGTTGCCCGGATACACGCCGGGATCATGCAGTGAGACCCCTTTGTAGCCCTGTTCGAGCTGGTCCGCGACACTGGGGGTCGACGGACCTTGTGGAATCGTCACCTGACTATCTCGAGTACCTGCTTCTGCAAGGTGTTGCTGGGCTTGGTTGATGAAGCTCGCGTGCGCAGCTAAAGCATCCATCGAATGGTTCAGACGTTCGAGGATTGCTGTTGAGCTGACTTCCCGCTCATTGTTGGCCTGGGCTGCGATCGCGTCGTAGACGGCCGCGCCGGTCGAGGCGACAGCGTTGAATGCTTTGCCGACGAGGCCGTACTGCTCCATGACGGGGATCGTCACCTCGGCCACGTCGCGCAGTTTATCCAGCCTGGCGTCAACGAGGACGGGAGAGAGCATTTCCGCCTCCTCACGTGCCTGCTGCATGACGCGGCGCATCTCAACCTCAACCTGTGTTGTAGCCAAATAGCTAGAGCGCCACTGTTCAAGACGACGCTCAGCGCGTTCAAGCCAGTTGTCGATGGCGTCGCCAGTTTGCCCCTGGAAACCCTGGTGCTCACGGAAATGCCGAATGTACTCTTCCGCCTCGCGCATGGCTTCCAGGGTGGAGCGGTGCTTGCTGTCATAGTCGGCCAGGGCCTCGTTCGCCTTCGCGTCCTCCACGAAACGCATGAGGCGCTGGTACATGGGGCTGTGAACCACGGCAGTATCCTTTCCTAGTATCAGAAGTCGGAGTTGGGATCTGCGTTGGAATCTTCCTCGCCCTGTGACCCTGAATATGAAGCACCCGTTGAAACAGATGAACCTGGGCCGTTGCTTGATCCGGCACTTGAGGAGGATCCTGACCCGGATACGCCAGCGGCCGCTGCGGCGACGGCTGGATCTTGCGTCAGAGCAGTACTGGCTTGCGAGAAATAGCCAGCATTTTCCCCTTCCATTCGAAGGAACTCTGCCTCAGATTCGTCAACCTTACCCCCAAAATCGAGAACGATAGTGCTTTCGGTGGCGTAACCTTCTCCGACTGCCTGGTATGCGGCTCGAAGTGCGCGACGCGCAGCGTCGACGCCGGCCTCCTCGCCCCACACAGATTCAACCTGTGCGTCGGCGAATGTGTTGATGCCATCGGCAGCAGTCTTGAGGGACTCTGCACCCTTTTGCGCATCCTGACGTGTCAGATCATGCTTATTGGAGTCGAAGCCCACGTCGCTCACGAAAACCTCCAGGCGAAACGAGCGCAGGTATGACCTGCGGATGGCGATGAGATGATGCTCATCATATGACCATCCGGAAAAGGTCGCAAAATGCGGGGTATGCGTGGGTGAGCGGTGCTGGAAGGAAACGGTCGCTGCAAGAGCGCATGCGGGCAAGAGATGACAAATGGTCGGGGGCCGCGACGCAGCGCGTCGCGGCCCCCAAAGCAAAAACCTCTCAGAAGGTCAGGCTCACTCGCCCGCCTCGAAGGTAGCCTTCTCGGCCTCGGTGTCCGGCACGAAGGAATCCGTGTCCAGATCGGCCCAGTACTCCTCGGCCCACGGGTCCTCGATCGGCTGCGAGCGCTTCCACAGGATGTAGCCCGCACCGGCGACGGCACCCACCAGGGCCGTCAGGCCGAAGGCGCGCAGCACGCGGCACTTGCGGCGCTTAGGCGTGGGCGTCGCAAGGGCGACGGCCGAAGCCTCGGACGCGCGGCGAGCGCGATCCGACAGCGAACCGCGAGCCTGCAGGGCGGCGCCCGCCTGGTTGACAGCGAGGGAAGCGCGGGGCAGGTAGTCGTCCACGAGGTGCTCGCGAGCGTTCTCGATCGCCGGGCCGGCCTGCGCGGCGGCGGCCTGCGCGCGAGCGGCAGCGTTCTCGATCGCGGGGGTCGCGTGCTCGATCGCGGAGTTCAGCGCGGCCTGGGCGCGAGGCGCGGCCCAGTCGACGCCCTGGCCAGCCAGATCAGCGGCGCGCACGGCAACCTTGCCGGCGTAAATGGCAGCGGCGTCGCGAAGCTGCTGGGACGATGCGCGCAGCTTTTCTGCATCGAAAGTCGGCGAAGTAACCATGATGTCTCCGATTCTGTCCACAATAAACAGGGGCGCGGACGCGCCACTCACTCCTATTGTGCTACAACGGGCTGTGATCTGCAGCCCACCGGCTCCCGTGACGTGCACGACGGACAGGAAACACCCAGGAAAAGATGCGACCATTGGTCCCATGAAAGCTATTCTTCACACCTCCGCTGGCGACATCACCGTCGAACTGTTCCCCAACCACGCCCCCAACACGGTCAACAACTTCGTGACCCTGGCCAAGGGCGAGCGCGAATGGGTCGACCCGAAGACCGGCCAGAAGACCTCCCGTCCCCTCTACGACGGCACCATCTTCCACCGCGTCATCCCCGGTTTCATGATCCAGGGCGGCGACCCCCTCGGCACCGGCACCGGCGGTCCCGGCTACCAGTTCAACGACGAGATTCACCCCGAGCTGAACTTCAACGACCCCTACCTGCTCGCCATGGCCAACGCCGGCAAGCGCATGGGCAAGGGCACCAACGGCTCCCAGTTCTTCATCACCGTGGCCCCCACCCCGTGGCTGCTCGGCAACCACACCATCTTCGGTAAGGTCGTCGACGAGGACTCCAAGCGCGTCGTCGACGCCATCGCCACGACCCCCACGGGCGCGAACGACCGCCCCGTGACGGAGCAGGTCATCAACTCCATCGAGATCGTCGACTGACCCTCTCCCCTCATCATCGACGAGGCCGGGGCCGCCCCCGCTGCTGCGTGCAGTGACCGGGATGGTGCGCCCCGGCCTCGTCCCTTACCCCCGCCGAAAGGGAAGCTATGAGCATGCCGAGCTACGGCCAACGCTCTGACCCGCGCGCCGCCCCCGAGTGTCCGCGCCACCCGGGCGTGCGCAGCGTCGACTACTGCAAGCGCTGCAACCGCCCCATGTGCGTGGACTGCGCGATCCCCACAGAGGTCCGTTCCATTTGCGTGGACTGCTCCTCCTCGAAGAAGGGGTGGATGCGTTCCTCGTCGCGCGCGGCCGCCGCTGGCGCGCCGGTCGTCACCTACGCGATGATGGCGATCTGCGTCCTCATGTACGCCCTCACGTGGGTGTCGCCCTCCCTCACGTCCTCGCTCGCCCTCGTGCCCGCGCAGCTGATGGCCCACCCGTGGACGATCCTCACGGGCGCATTCCTGCACGGCGGTGTGTTGCACATCCTGTTCAACATGCTGTCCCTGTACTGGGTGGGGCGCGCGATCGAGCCGGTGATGGGCTGGTGGCGCTTCCTCACCGTCTACCTGGTGAGCGCGCTGGGTGGCTCCGCCTTCATTCTCGCGTGGTGCCTGATCCAGCCCACCGAGATTTTCGTCAGCACGGTGGGCGCGTCCGCCGCCGTCTTCGGACTCTTCGGCGCGGTGTTTGTCCTGCAGCGCCTGGGTGGGTCCGACACGACCGCGATCCTGACCCTGCTCGGTGTCAACCTCGTCTACGGCTTCGTGGTCAGCGGCATCTCCTGGCAGGGGCACATCGGCGGGGCGATCGCCGGCGTGGCCGCCACGTGGGTTTTGGTGCGCCTGGCACGCCCGCGCTCGGGCGTCACGGAGGCCGCGCAGAATCGTCGCCAGGCGCTCGCGGCCCTCGGCATGATCGCGGGCATGGTCGCGCTCAGCGCGCTCGCTTTCCGCGTCCTGTACGAGGTCTACGGAGCGTGACGCGTTCACGACCGACAGGCGCGTCGCATCTAAGGATGACCTAATATAGGGAGGGTCCGGCAAAGCGTGCCGGGCCCTCCCTCATGCTTCCCACAGGAGAGACCATGACCAGCCCCTGGGACCTGTACGACCAGCTCATCGACGAGATCCCCGCCGACATCACCGTCACGGCGATCCACACCGACGGAAAATGGCGCCGCGTCGCCTCCAGCGAAGACGGCGTCGGCATGGCCTTCGGCATGAACGTCCAGTCCCGCCCGCGCGCCACCGAGGACCCCTCCGACCTCATCGGACGGCCCCTGCGCGACGTCGCGGCCCTCGCCAAGTCCTGGAACTTCGAAGACGCCGGCATCGGCATGGCCGCCGTCAACGCCTACCACTCCCACCCCGTCCGCGCCCTCGCCCACGGATTTACCCCCTGCAAGGAAAACAACTGGGCGCGCACCTTCCACCCCTACGCGCCCCTTGTCGCCGGCAAGCGCGTCGCCGTCATCGGACACTTCCCCTTCGCGGCCGCCGCCATGCCCGATGCCGCGCAGCTCGTCATCCTCGAACGCAACGTCTTCGACGGCGACTACCCCGACTCCGCCTGCGAATACCTGCTCCCCGAGATGGACTACGTCTTCATCTCCGGATCCGCGTTCGTCAACAAGACCATGCCGCGCCTGCTCGCGCTCGCCTCCAGCGCGCACACCGTCGTCCTCGGCCCCTCCGCCCCCGCGTCCCCCGCGATCATTCACGCCGGGGCCACGACCGTCATGTCCTTCGCCAGCGCGCACCCCGCGCGCCTCGAAGACGGGCTGGCTGGACGATCCCTCCTCGGCATGTACGACGCGGGCATGAGGGTCGAACTCAGCAGGGCGTGACCCGAGGACGAGGCCGTGACCCGGTAGCCAGCCCCGGCCTCGTCGATAGAAATAGTGGGGCGCCCCGGCCGCAGCCGGAACGCCCCACACTCACGTTTTCGCGATACTGCCCGCGCTCAACGCCAACGCAGCGTCATGAGGAAGCCGACCATCATCGTGCCCAGGCCCACCGCGATGTTCCATGCGCCCAGCTTCGGCACCGGGTACGTGCCCGACGAAATGTAGTAGACGACAACCCACAGCAGGCCCAGAATCATCAGGGTCACGAAAGCGGGTGCCCACCAGGCCGGGCTGAGCGGAATACCGTCAGTCCAGTTCTGGATATCGGTATCGTCCTCAACCTCGTGCCCATTCTTCTTACGCTTCTTGGATTCGGCCACGTCGGGTCCTCTCTGCTGGCCCGCGCGGGAAGAAAACCGCCCGGCGGTGATGAATTAGTCGCAACACTAGCGTAGTCTCGGACGTGGAAAGTGCCAAAGCGCAGCGCCACGGGAGGGGGAAAGATGCGCCCACGCAGCGTCCGCCACATCGCAGGCGTCCTCGCCGTCACCGTCGCCTCCGGACTCCTTTTTTCCATCTCCGCGCTCAACGAACGCAAGAATCCCGCGGCCACCTCCGACCTGACCACCCTCGTGCGAAACCGCCAGGAGCAGGTCAAAGCCCTCGACAACGAGGTATCCGAGCTCGACGCGCAGGTCCAGAGCTTCTCCTCCGCCGACCCCCAATCCGGCGCCCCCGACGAAGACGCGTTCACCGCCCGCTCCAACCGCCCCGTCTCCGGGCCCGGTGTCCAAATCACGCTCTCCGACGCGCCCCCCGGGCAGATCCCCGAGGGCGCAACCCCCAACGACCTCGTCATCCACCAGCAGGACATCGAGGACACCATGAACGCCCTGTGGAGCGGCGGCGCCGAGGCCATGACCGTCCAAGGCGTGCGCGTCACGTCCCGTACCGTCATCCGCTGCATTGGCAACGTCATCCTCGTCGATGGCACCAGCTACTCGCCGCCCTATGTGATCCAAGCAATCGGTGATCCTGCCACCCTGCGCGCGACGGTTACTGCAAACCCACGTATGGTGAATTACCAGGTCTACGTGACAAAGTACGGCCTCGGGTGGGATATGCAGACCAAAGACTCCCTGAGCTTCGCGCCTGCCACCACCTCGCAGACAGTCAACTACGCAACCGTGGAGGAAACGAATGGGTGAACACGTCGCCCCAGCCTCGCCGACAAGCAAAAAGCGCTCCAACATCTTCTGGAACATCGTCGGTGTCGTCGGCGAACTGCTCATTACCTTCGCGTTCGTCATCGGCCTCTTCTCCGTCTGGCAGCTGTACTGGACGACCTACGAGGTCTCCGGGCAGGTCTCCCAGACCATCGCCTCGTACGAGGAGAGCCACCAGCCCGCCAAGCGCACCCTCGGCGAAGTCCGCACCGACGACCCGCCCGAGTTCACGCGCGAAGTCGGCGACGGTGAGGTCTATGGCCTCGTCCACGTGCCCACCTGGGACTGGATGAAGATCCCCCTCGCCGAAGGCACCACCTCCTACGTCCTCGACCAGGGGTGGGCCGGCCACTACGACATGACCACCCAGCCCGGCGGCGTCGGCAACTTCTCCGTCGCCGGCCACCGCCGCACCTACGGCAACAACTTCCGCTGGATCGACCGCCTCAGCCAGGGCGACAAGGTCGTCGTGGAAGTCGACGACCACTACCTCGTCTATTCCATGGTCTCCTCCGAGATCATCGACGCCACCGACCCCACCCAGATGCGCGTCGTCGCCCCCGTCATCGACGATGAATCCTGGTCCGAAACCCCCACCGAGCGCTGGATGACCATGACCACCTGCCACCCCGAATACGGCAACTGGCAGCGCTACATCGTCCACCTCAAGTTCGAATCCTGGACCCCCAAGGACACGGGCGTGCCCGCCGAACTCGTCGACGAACCCACGAACTAAGGACCCCACATGTACGCATGGATCTTCCGCCACCTGCCCGGCCCCACCTGGTTCAAAGTCATCGAATCCTTGGCCCTCATCGGCGCGGCCGTCGCCGCCCTGTTCACCTGGGTCTACCCCTGGGTCCAGTCATACCTGGAACTGGGACAGTCCTCCGTCGGCTGAGCCTGAGCCGCCTGCTCGTCGATGGCACGAGGCCGGGGCCACCCCGGCCTCGTGCCGTATCCACGTGTGTGGGGCGGGGTCGCGAACCTTGCATGTGGGAATTTCTGCTCGGCTGTCCCGCGGGCGCAGGGTCGGTCTCCAGCGCGGCTGACCGCGATGGAAGCTGACCGAGGCTGTCCCGCGGGCGCGGGGTCGGTCTCCCATCTCTCATTCGTGAATGCGTCACCGCTTTCTATGCCGCCGCTTTCCGCACCGCACCGCTCGTTTGTCGGACAGCGCCCGCGCGCCCACTGGGGGAGCGCCCTACGATGGATGACGGAGAAGGGGCCACGGCCTCGTACATGAAAGGACCGGCGATGGCACGAATCCTCTGCGTCGACAACTATGACTCGTTCGTCTTCACGATCGTGGGCTACCTGCGCCACCTGGGTGCCGTCGTGGACGTCGTGCGTAACGATGTCGTGGATCCCGCGTGGTTCGAGGCCGGCTACGACGGCGTCCTCATCTCCCCCGGACCCGGCGACCCCAAGAGCGCCGGCGCCTCCCTGCAGACCATCGCCGACTGCGCCGAGCGCGAGATCCCGATGCTGGGCGTGTGCCTGGGCCACCAGGCCCTGGGCGAGCTCTTCGGCGCGACCGTCGGGCATGCGCCCGAACTCATGCACGGCAAGACCTCCGTCATCACCCACGACGGGCGCGGCGTGTTCGAGGGCGTGCCCTCGCCGCTGACCGTCACCCGCTACCACTCGCTGACTATCGACCCGGCGACCATGCCCGACGAGCTCGAGGTCTCCGCGAGCACCGAGTCCGGCATCATCATGGGCGTGCGCCACCGTTCACTGCCCCTCGAGGGCGTCCAGTTCCACCCCGAGTCCGTCATGACCCAGTCTGGGCACCTCATGTTCGCCAACTGGCTGGCCGCCTGCGGTGATGCCGACGCGCGTGAGCGTGCCGTGTCCCTCAAGCCCGTCGTCGCGGAGCGCTTCAAGCTGTAGGTTTCGCGGGGGTTTCTACCGTTTCGGGATGCGCTGATGCGTCGTTCGGTGCGGATTTCGTGTTCTGTGCGGGATCCGGACTCTGTGTGGGTTCCGAATCGCCTGGGTCCGCAGCCTCTATGTCGTCCTGTGTATCGGTAAGCTCAGGCTTCGTGGGCGGTAGGAGCTGCATAGGATCATCGACGAGCATTTCTGCGACGCTGCGCGCCTCGACGCGTGCGGTGCTCGGGAAACACCACTCGCGACATTTTTTCTCCCCTTGCGTGAGGTCTAGCTCCGGGAGCGCATCATCTGTGTCCGTGAACGTTGGAGTCACGTCGTTGATGGAGAACTCTTCTTTGACAATGCCCTTCTGAATGAACTCCTGTGGGTCAGCGGTGATGATGCGGCGGCCGGTAACGGCAACCATCTCGGGCGAGACCATTACTGCTCTTCCGGTAGCGCGTCTGACCCAGCCCAGGCTCCATTCCGTTGCGTTTTTCGGTGTCGGGAGCTTGGACCATGCCGAGTCCACAGATGGCTTGGATCTGACTCTGTCGATGGTTGGGGCGACGACTTTATGAGTCAACGCGTTGACAGGGAAAGCTAATGCCCTCAGTTCTTCGCCCTCGTCCAGGTACCAGCGCAGGATTTGGGTGTAGGGAGACACATCGTAGTCGTCGGGTGCACAGGTGACATCCAGGCTGGGAATAGGTTTTTCTTGGATTCCCAGCTGCTGTACGAGGGGATTCAGTGTGCCGATAATCTCTTGTGCCATTTGTTGGGATAGGTGGGACTGCTTTCGCTTACCGGAGGCCGGTACGGTCCAACCGCCGGGAAGCTCCGCGATGATGCGAAGCTCGCGCATGAGGCCGTGCAAAAGAGCGCGTTGAACCTGCAGGTCCTCGATAACTTCCTGGCGGATCTGAAGTGGTTCGGCGTGGGGGTGTTCGCCTTGTGCCTGGGCCCGTGCGATGCGCAGCTCAGTTAGGTGTGCCCATGCCCGGAGCGTTTCAAACGCAGCACAAGAATCGTTCACAATGCGAGCCTTGTTCGTCTGGATGTAGTCCCTTTGCGTGTGTGAGTCGTCATGAGCTTTCTCGAGGGCTTCCTGGTGGTTCGCAACCTGCTTCTTGTAGAAGTGACGGTGAGATTGAATTCTAGATACAAGTCCGGAGATGATCGACCAGTCGGTCTCCGACACGTAGTCATGGCTAGAGCTAGCCCGATAGATCTCATCGATGGTCTGACAGTCGCCCTGGTAATCAGCATTCCTCGAGTCGGTCAGCACCTGAAGCGTTTGCAGAGAGGTCTGCTGGACTGTGCTCACCTGCTTGGAAATGTTGTTGAGCTGCATCTGCACGGCCACCATCGCGACCGCCGGGCCGATGGCTGCGATGGCTCCCGCGATCTGGGGAGCTGACACGGGAATGAGGCGTGCTTGGCGAGTGATTTGCCCACCAGTATTTCTGACGGCACCGATCAATCGACCGTCAGTGGTCTTCGTGAGTGCGTTGCCTGCGGCTAGTTGTGCCTTGGTGACGGCATCCAGCTTGTAGAGGCCGGACATATGCTGGATGGCGTTGGCCGCCGAGGCTGCGCCTCCGCTCAGTGAGGCTCCCTCGCCGATTGACGCGATGAGATCGTTGAGCGCACGATCACCTACCAGCGAGCCGTCAATCTTTTCGAGGCCTTTGGTGTTGGGGCCAACGACGAGGGCGTAATCGTCTTCGAGGGGGACGATGATGGTGTCATCCTCATTGGGATCCCATTGCTCAACGTCCTGCGTCGTGTCACTCATATCTGCGCTCCAGGTCTGACTGGAGGCTCCACCAATGGGTCCCAGTCACATGGTGATGAAGTAACCATCATGCTAGCACGAGGGTTGTTGCTCCCTGTTGGTTCATTTGGCGCATGCGTCGCGAGCCTGCGGCTACAGGTGGTTGATCTTTGGGGGCGCGCTATCCCTGATGCTGAGTGTGGGCACTGAAACTGTGTTTAGCCAGTAGTTTCTCGTGGCTTATGCCGGCGGTGATGCGTGTTGTGGATAGGAAGTCGTGTTCTGGATAGGAACCGCTCTTCTGGATAGGTTATTTTCCTATCCAGAACGCCGTAACCTGTCCAGATCCTCGTTTCCTATCCAGTGCTCAGGGGGCGCAGCCCTGTCTTCTGAAACTCCGTACTCTTTCATCCGTCTAAGTAGTGGCCTGCAGTGGGGGTTTTGCACTACATGAGGGCCTGGGAGCATGCGTCGCCGGCGTGTCGGAGCCCCGTGTAGTGCAAAAGCCCCCGTTCGGAGCAAGGATTTTTCGGGGCGACCGCGTAAAGACTTGTTGCTTCGTGGTGTTACACCGTTTAGGGAGTGTTACACCCTTTCCGATCTGGTGTAATGCTCCCGATCTGGTGTCGCAGATGTACTTGTTGGAGTGAGTATTCGGATAGGATACGAGCATACGGATAGGTTATGCGCATGCGGATAGCTTATTAACCTATCCGTATGCCGATAACCTACCCACATCGTCACAACCTATCCGCGTAAGCGCACACTCACTGCGACGGGGCAGAGCGCCGTGGCAGAAAGGGCCTGGTGTTCGAGTGCTGTGTTGTCTACGTGTCATCGCTGGCGCGCTGGCCGCAGTGGCGGCGGCATTGCAGTGCTGTTGGCGCGGTGATGCGGTGGCGCTAGTGCCGCAGATGTGCTTGTTGGCGTGAACATCCGGATAGGTTACGAGCATACGGATAGGTTATGCGCATGCGGATAGCTTATTAACCTATCCGGATGCCGATAACCTATCCACATCGTCACAACCTATCCGCGTGAGGCGCCTGTTTTCTGACGGATCCGCGTTTGAGCCCACGTCGCAGCACAGCACCTGCCTACAGAGCTGGTTATCTGGCAGGCGTGCGTTGTGGAAGGCACGCTTCCACCGTGAAGAGGCGGGCGCGCCGGTCCCTGCTAGCAGTGCGTTGTCGAGGCCGCCGGCGCACGTCGGCGCACGCCGGCGCGCCCCCGCGCATACAGTGAGGCCCGCGCTCGCCAGGAGAAATCCTGCGGCGCGGGCCTCATCAATCGGCAGGTCAGCCGCTAACCCGATCAGTTACTCACCCGATCAGTGACCGTCCGGCTCGACACCGTCACGCGGTAGCGACCCGCGGGAACCTCAGTGGCCGTTCCCGTTGTTGCCGTTATTGTTCCCGTTGTTGTTGCCGTTCTGGCTGCCCTTCGACACCTTCAGCTTCACGGTCGAGTTCTTGTCGACCTTCGAGCCCACGCCGGGTTCAACGGACAGGACCTGGCCGGCAGGCTGGTTGCCCGAGACTTCTTCGACGGTGACGTTCAGGCCGAGAGCCTTGAGCTGCGCCTCGGCGTCATCACGGCCGATGCCGACGACGGAGGGGATCTCCACCTGGGCAGCCTTGCCGTTCGACACGGACACGCCAACGGTGGTGCCCTTCTTAACCTTCGTGCCGGTGGCCGGATCCTGATCGACGATGCGATCCTTGTCCTTCTCGGAGTCCACGCTCGTCACGTTACCGAGCTCCAGGCCGACGGCCTTCAGGGCGCTGCGCGCCTGGTCCTGGCTCATGCCGGACAGGTCCGGAACGTCGACCTGGTCAGAGCCGGAGGACAGGTAGGCGCGGATCGTCTGGCCCGCCTTCACCTTCGAACCGGGGGAGGGGTTGGTCTGCGCGACCTTGCCCTCGGGGACGGTGTCGGAGGCGACCTTGCTGTTGTCGAGCTCCCACTTCAGGCCCAGCGCCTCGATGGCCTTGCGCGCATCGTCAGGGCTCATGCCGACCAGGTTGTCCGGCAGGGTCACGGAATCGGGGCCGGAGGAGATGGTGACGCGCACGGTCGCGCCCTTCTCGGCCTGCGTGCCGGCTGTGGGATCGGTGGAGGCGACCGAACCCTCGGCAACGGTGTCGGAGGCGACCTTGTCAGGGTTGAGCTCCCACGTGAAGCCTGCCTGCTCGATCTGGGTCTTCGCCTCGGCCTGCGTCAGGCCGACAACGTTGGGGACCGCGATCGTCTCCGCTTGTGCGGCCCCACGCGTCAGCGCCCATACCAAACCGCCGATCAGAAGCAGTGCGACGACCACGAGGGTCGCGATGATCGCCGTGCGGCGCTTGCGCGACTTTGCGACGTCGTCATCCGCGTCCGCGGTGGCCACCGGGGGCAGCGACGTGGAGGTCGCGGCCATGGCCGGGGCGGGGGTGCGGTTGGCGACGGCCGCCATCGGCATGGTCGCAGCGGTCTGGGCGCTAGCGACGCCGGCGGCGGGCAGTACCTCGGTGGCCCACGAGTCCGCGGGCGGTGCGCCCACGTCGAGGCCTCGGGCGACGCGCTGCAGGTCCGCGAGCATCGCGGCCGCGCTCGGGTAGCGGTCCTCGCGGTTCTTCGCCAGGGCCTTGAGCACCACGCGGTCGAGGGAGTCCGGGATGTCGGACAGGATCGACGAGGGCGTGGGAGGGATCTGCTCGACGTGCTGGTAGGCGACGGCGACGGCGGAGTCGCCCTTGAAGGGCGGGCGGCCGGTCAGCAGCTCGAAGAGGACGACGCCGGTCGAGTACAGGTCGGAGCGGGCGTCGACGGTTTCGCCGCGCGCCTGCTCGGGGGAGAGGTACTGGGCGGTGCCCACGACGGCGTTCGTCTGCGTCATGGTGGCCTGCGAGTCGGTCAGGGCGCGCGCGATGCCGAAGTCCATGACCTTGACCTTGCCGTCCGACGTCAGCATGATGTTGCCGGGCTTGATGTCGCGGTGCACCAGGTGGTTCGCGTGCGAGTACTCGAGGGCGGACAGGACGCCGGAAACGATCTCGATGGCCTCGTTGATCGGCACGGCCGTACCGTCGGAGATGAGTTCCTTGACCGTGTGCCCTTCCACGTACTCCATGACGATGTAGGGAATCGCGATCGAGCGGCCGGACGCGTCTTCGATGATCTCCTCGCCGGTGTCGTAGACGGCGACGATGTTCGGGTGATTCAGCGACGCCGCTGACTGCGCTTCGCGGCGGAAGCGCGCCTGGAAGATCGAATCCTGCGCCAGGTCGCGTCGCAGCATTTTGATGGCGACGACGCGCGACAGACGAGTGTCGAAGCCCAGGTGGACCTCGGCCATGCCGCCTCGCCCGATGAGCGAGCGGACCTCGTATCGGCCAGCTAGACGGTGGGCCATGGGCTCTGCCATGTCCTAACCTCCTCGATAATGTGTGCTCCCGCACTTGGATGAATCAGGGAGCCAAGCATGTGTTTGATCGTAATAGCTGTGAGCGCGATGAGCCCAATCACGATGATTGCGACGATGACCGCGCGAATAATCTGCCTGGATACTGGGACGGGCGGTGCGACCACGCTGCGCGAGTAGGCGGTTTTGGTCGGTGGCCGGGTCCTGTCTGCCGATCGGGCGTCGAGGTCGTGCCAGCGTGGTCCGTGTGTCGCCTTGTCGGGTCGGGGCTCGAACACGGATCGGCGTGGACGAGATGACGGCTTGGGGGCCCGAGGCTGGGGGACGGTGCCGTACACGCGCGGAGTCCCGCCGCTCGTGGCGCGCGGCGACGAGGCCGTGGCCGCCTTGTCGCTTCGTTGCTGCTCGGAGCGGGTCGGCTGGGGGATGGAGGGCGCGCTGCGCTGGGCGGCCATGCGCTGTGCCTGTTCGGCTTCGCGGCGTTCGCGGGCTTCGCGCAGTTCGCGCTGGCGCTGTTCCTCTTCGCGTGCGACGCGTTCGCGGCGCTGCGCCTCGGCGGCGTCCTCGGCCTGACGGCTGGCTGCGCGTTCACGCAGGCGCTGCGCGAGGGCGGCTCGGCGGTCATCCGAGGCCTGATCGGCGGGCGTGACGGGCGGCGCGGGGATGGGTGCCTCGGGACGCTGCGCGCTCTCGCGGGGCTGAGGGGCCTGCTCCGGACGCGTGGGTACCGCGTGCCGCGGCGACGAGGCCGACGTCGGCTTGGTTGCGGGCGCAGGTGCAGATGCGGGCGCCGGCGCAGATGCGGATACCGCGGTGGTGGAGCGGGTTGGAATCGGCGCGGAGGCCGGTGCCTGAGGGGCGCTCGGAGGGGCCGGGACTGCCGCGTGACGCCCGGTCGAGGTCAGCGATCGGACGGCACCGGACACTGCGGGCGCGTGCTCGCCAGTGGTCTCAGGGTGCAGGCGACGCGCCCGTGTGGGTGTGGAAACGGGGCGTGCGGTCGGAAGGACCTCGGCCTCGTCGAGGATCCGCGGAACCGACGCGTGGCGGCCCGTGATGGGGATCGCCGAGGAGGAGGGCGCGATCGTGGTCGCCTCGTCCAGGACGGGGACGGCGGCGTGGCGGCCGGTCGTGGTGCGCACCTTGGGGGTCAGGCCCGAGGGAGGCTGGAGCATGTCCTCGGGGAGCGTGCGGCGCGTCAGGTGGCGTACGGGCGCGACGATCGGTACGGAGGGCTGGACGGGCGTGCGGACCTCGGCCGGACGCTGTGCGGCCTTGGGCAGGGGGAGAGGCCGGGGAGTCACGGAGATCCCCATGGCCTTGGCTGCGGCGGCGATCTCGCGCACGGCGGCAGAGCCGGACTCGGGGCGCTTCGCGGGGTCCTTTTCCAGCAGGTGCAGGATGACGTCGGCGAGCGGCTCGGGGACGAAGTCGGGGAGCGGGGGCACCGGGTCGTTGACGTGCGAGAACGCGATGTCCACCTGCGTTTCGCCTGTGAAGGGGCGGCGGCCGGCCGCGGCCTCGTAAGCGATGACGCCGAGAGCATACAGGTCGCCGATGGGGGTGGCGATCTCGCCCATGGCCTGCTCGGGCGGCAGGTACTGGGCGGTGCCCATGACCATACCCGCGGCCGTCAGGTTCACCTGGCCGGTGGCGCGCGAGATGCCGAAGTCCGTCAGCTTCACCATGCCATCAGGACGGACAAGAATATTCGCGGGCTTGATGTCGCGGTGTACGACGCCGGCGCGCGCGGCGGCACCCAGGGCCATCGCGACCTGCACGAGGATCGGCATGAGGTACTCGGGCTCGATGCGCGAGCCGCCACGCAGGTAATCCGTCAGCGGATAGCCGTCGACGAGCTCCATGATGATCCAGCCGATGCCGTCCTCCTGGCCCGAATCCTGCGTGTTCGCGATATTCGGGTGGGAAATCGACATCGAGTTGCGGGCCTCGAGGCGCAGACGCGACAGGGAGAGCTCCTCGCCCGCCAGCTCGGGGCGCAGGACCTTGGCTGCGACGATGTGTCCGCTGACCCGGTCGCGGGCCTTCCACACCTCGCCCATGCCACCCTGCGCGATCGGGGTGAGCAGCGTGTAGCGCCCACCGAGCACTCGCCCGGCGCCGGATGTCATGCGTGGCGCGCTCACTTGAGCCCCGCTTCCAGTACAGCGCGAGCGATCGGGCCGGCCACGTCGCCACCGTGCGGGGTGGGGTTCGTGTTGTCGCCCTCGACGAGGACCGCGAAAGCGATCTGCGGGTTGTCGGCGGGTGCGAAGCCGATGGCCCACGCGTTCGCGCGGTCGCCTTCGCCGGTCTCAGCGGTGCCGGTCTTGGCGGCCACGGCCACGTTCGGCAGAGCCATCGTGTTTCCGGTGCCATAGGGCTGGGAAACGACGGCTTCCATCATGGTGCGCAGCTTCGAGGCGGTCTCTGCGGAGATGGGGCGTCCGCCGTCCGTCGGGCTGGTTGTACGAACGACCTGATTGTCCGCGTCCACGATGGAGTCGATGAGGTACGGGGTCATCATCTGGCCCTGGTTGGCGACCGTCTGAGCGATCTGGGCCATCTGCAGGGGCGTCGTCTGGACCGTGTACTGACCGATCGCGCTCATCGCGAGCTGCGCGTTATCGGTGTCGGCCGGGAAGACCGAGGGGGTCACCGCCAGCGGGATCTGGGAGTCGCGCCCGAAACCGAATCGGTTCGTCACATCGACGAGCTGCTGGGTCGTCAGCTGCTCGGAGGCCAGCACGAAGGTCGTGTTGCACGAGCGGGCGAAGGCCTCGGTCAGCGTCGGGTTGCCGTCACCGCAGGTCGAGGACTCGATGTTGGACACCTCGGTCGCGGTGCCGGGCAGGGTCGTGGACACCGGCGACGACATGCGCGTGTCCGGCTCGGCGACACCGTTTTCGATGAGGGCGATCGTCGTGAGGACCTTGAAGGTGGAACCGGGCGCGTAGCGCTGCGAGATCGCGCGGTTGAGCAGCGGATTATTCGGGTCCGAGGAAAGCGCCGAGAACGCGTCCGACACAGCGTTCGCGTCGGAGGAGGCAAGCTGGTTCGGATCGAAAGTCGGCGCCGAGTACATCGCGAGGACCGCGCCGGTCTTCGCGTCGAGAGCCACGACAGCGCCCTTGCGGTTTCCGAGGGCCTCGGCGGCGGCCTTCTGCATCTGCGAGTTCAGGGTGAGCTCCACGCCGCCGCCCTGGCGGTTCTGGCCGGTCAGGAGGTTACGCAGGCGCTGGCCGAGCAGCGTCTGCGACTGGCCGTCCAGGACGTCCTCCTCGGCGGCCTCGATACCCGTCGACGCGTTGCCCACGGACGAGAAATAGCCCGTGACCGGCGCGTACAGCGGGCCCTCGGCGTAGGAGCGCGCGTAACGCTTGGAGTCCTGTTCACGCTCGGACGAGACGATGGCCGTCTTGTCGACGATGATCGGGCCGCGGTCGGTTTCCGCGGCGTGCAGGATCGTGCGCTGGTTGCGCGCGTCGGCGTTGAGCGAGGACGCGGAGATGAACTGCGTGTTCGTCACGCCCACGCCCAGCAGGGCGAACATGATGAGGACGATGATGAAGATCTTGCGGATCTGGTTGTTCACGGTTTACTCACCCACTCCCACGGCAGGCTGGATGCCGGAATTCCACGGCGCGGGGGTCGAGGCCGGGCGGCGAGCAGCATCGGATACGCGGATCAGCAGGGCGACGGTGATCCACGAGGACACCATCGAGGAGCCGCCGGCCGCCAGGAACGGGGCCGTCAGGCCGGTCAGCGGGATGATGCGCGTGATGCCGCCGAGCACCACGAACAGCTGGATGGCCAGCGAGAAGCTCAGGCCGGTGGCCAGGAGCTTGCCGAAGCCGTCGCGCACCGTGAGCGCCGCGCGCAGGCCGCGCTGAATGAGTATCAGGTACAGGACGAGGATCGCCGCCATGCCGGTCAGGCCCAGCTCCTCCGCGAAGGAGGAGAGGATGAAGTCGGAGTTCGCCAGCGGCACGAGCTGCGGGTAGCCGCGGCCCCAACCGGTGCCCATGAGGCCGCCGGAAGCCTGTCCAAATAGGCCCTGGACGAGCTGGTAGGAACCCTGGTTGTAGATGTCGGGGTCGAGGGCGTTGAGCCAGATGTTGAAGCGCGTCTGCACGTGGGCGAAGGACTTGACCGCCACGAGGACTGCGGGCACGAACAGTGCAAAACCGATGACCAGCCACGACACGCGGTTTGTGGCGACGTACAGCATCGCGACGAAGAGGCCGAAGAAGAGCAGCGAGGTGCCGAGGTCGCGCTGCAGGACGAGGATCGCGATGCCGATCAGCCAGACGACCATGATCGGCCCGAGGTCGCGGGCGCGAGGCAGGCGCATGCCGAGGAACTTACGGCCGCCGATCGCCAGGTTGTCGCGGTTGGTCACGAGGTATCCGGCGAAGAAGATCGCCAGCGTGATCTTCACGAGCTCACCGGGCTGGATGGAGATGGGACCCAGGTGGATCCACACGCGCGCGCCGAAGGTCTCCTGACCCAGGCCCGGGATCATCGGCAGGAGCAGCAGGAACAGGGAGAGCACGCCGAACGTGTAGGTGTAGCGGCGCAGCATGCGGTGGTCACGCAGCGTGATCAAAATGACCGCCGCGATAACGATCGCGATGCCCACGAAGAGGGCCTGGCGGAAGCCAACCACGGCCTCGTCCCTGCGGGCGTACGAGAGGTCGAGGCGGTAGATCATCGCCAGCCCGAGGCCCGTCAGCGCCACCGCGATCGGCAGGATCACGGGGTCCGCGTAGGGTGCCAGGAAGTGCACGCCGACCTCGGCGATGATGGCGATGGCCACCAGGACACCGACCTGCGTGAGCAGGTTCGCGGGGATCTCCCCCGTGTAGTTCAGCGACGTCAGCACGTAGCCGGCGATGCCGACGGCCAGGGCCAACCCCATGAGGGTCAGCTCCAGGAATCGGCGAGGCCGGGCGGGCGCGATCGATACGGTAGCCATTAGGAGGCGCCCCCGCTCTGCGCCCCGGACTGGGACGCGCCGGACTGGGACGTACCCGACTGAGGCGTCGACGACGAAGATGAGGAGGACGAGGACGCCGCGTTCTCAGCCGCGGAGCGCTTGAGGCCCTCGATGTAGGAGTCGATGTCGGCGCGCGAGGAACGCAGCACCGGCGTGTCGAGGCGCTGGCGATCGACGGGGCTCAGGTCGGCGAGGGACACGCTCGAGACCTCGACCGCGTGCGAGAGCTGCCACGGGCCAATCGACTGGGGGATGCCCTGGTAGATGACGACGTAGCCGTCCTGGCCGATCGCGTAGTACTGGGTCTGCGTCCACTTCCACGACATCCACGAGGCCGCGACGACGAGGACCGTCACCAGCGAGATGAACACCGGGGTCCACCAGGAGGACCGAGGCTTGAGCTCGATGGGGGCCTCGTCCTCGTCGGAAACGGCGTCCGAGGAGGAGGAACCCAGGGCAGCCGCGCGGGCTGCCGCGCCTTCGCCTCCGCGGGACTTGGCGTTGCGGTCGATGGCCGCGGCGCCCACGATCTGCGGGGGAGCGGGCGGGTACGTGCCGGCGGGAACGATGTCCGCGATGACGCACGTGATGTTGTCGGGGCCGCCGCCCAGGAGCGCCAGGCGGATGAGCTCTTCGGCGCACTCGCCCGGATCCTTGATGTCGGCCATGACCTGGCCGATCGTCTCGGGGGAGACGAGGCCGGAGAGGCCGTCGGAGCACAGCATCCAGCGGTCGCCGACGACGGCCTCGCGGATGGTCTCGTCGGGGGCCACGTCGGCCTGCGCGTCGCCGAGGATCTTCAGGACGACGTTGCGGTTGGGGTGGTGCTCGGCTTCCTCGGGCGTGATCTGGCCGGTGTCGACCAGGTACTGCACGAAGGAGTGGTCGGTCGTGACCTGCGTGAGCGTGTCGCCGCGCAGCACGTAGGCGCGCGAGTCGCCGATGTGGACCATCGCCAGGCGGTTGCCGCTGCGCATGAGCGCGATGCAGGTGGTGCCCAGGCCTTCGAGGTCGCGGTCGCGGCTCGAACGATCGGTGAGTTCCTCGTGCGCGTCGAGGAGGGCCTCGCGCAGGAGGGGAAGCATCGAGTCGGCGGGGTGCGAGTCCGTATCGAGGGGAACGAGGTGCGCGAGGGCCACCGAGGAGGCGATGTCACCGCCCGCGGGGCCGCCCATGCCGTCGGCGAGGACGAGGAGGTTCGCGCCGGCGTAGCCCGAATCCTGGTTGTTGGAACGGACGAGGCCCACGTCGGAGCGGGCGGCGTAGTGGAATTGAACCGCGTTTCCTGACATATCAACCCACCAATTCGAGAGTCGTCTGGCCGATGCGGATGATGTCACCGATCTTGAGCTGGCGTGGGGTGCTCAGGCGTTCGTCGTCGATGAAGGTGCCGTTTCGGCTGGAGAGGTCTTCGATCCACCAGCCGTCGGACTGGGGGGTGAGAGCCGCGTGGCGGCTGGACGCGTACTCGTCTTCGAGCACGAGCGTGCAGGCGGGTGAACGCCCGATGACGATGGGGGCCTCTCCGAGGGGCAGCATGGTGCCCACGAGCGGGCCGCCGGTCACCAGGAGATCCTTGGGGGCCAGCGGGTTGGAGGACGTGCGCTTCTTGTCCTTGCGCTTGTCGCGGGAGGCTTTGCGGCGTGACGTCGCCTTGTCGCGTCCCTTGCCGCGCGGGGTGACGACGGTGCCGAAGATGTCGCGCCGCAGCGTGTTGACAGCCGCGAGCACGAGGAGCCACAGCAGCACCAGGAACCCGATGCGGAAGACGGTGAATGCGAGGTCGGTGGTCACTTCATTAAACTCCGCTCTGGTCTGGGTGGGTCCAGAAGAGGATCTTGGTACGTCCGATGACGATCTGGTTGCCGTCGAGCAGGGTCGCTGCGTCGATTCGGTGTCCTTCAACGAAGGTGCCGTTGGTGGAACCGAGGTCGGTTGCGATCACGCCGGTGGGGGTGATGCGCAGTTCGAGGTGACGGCGCGAGACACCCGAGTCGTTGACGACGATATCGGCTTCAGAGCCGCGTCCGATGACGGTCACGGGCTCGGTGAGGAGCCACTTTTCGCCGTCGACATCGATGATGGGGTGTTCGGGGGACGCGGACGAGGCAGTGGCGGGGGCTGCGGGGCCCCTGCGGTTCTCGGCGTCGACCTTGAGGGTGCCGCTGGGCTCGGACGCGTCGGCGATGAATTCGATCGTCACGGGTCCGAGGAGTGAGTAGCCGTTTGAGGAGGCGTGCTCGGTGGCCTGCTGGGCGAATTCGTCGGCGAGGACGTCAAGGGATGCCTCGAGGGACGTGAGGTCGGTGCGCGAGGCGTAGACCGCGAAGTGGTTCGCGGCGATGATGCGCGAGGCGGAGACTTCCTGGACGGATTCGTCCATGGCGCGGCGGATCGCCGTGGTGATGTCCACGGGCTTGATCCCCGACCGGAACACGCGCGAGAAGGCGCCGTTGACGCCTCTCTCGACGGCGCTCTCGAAGCGGTCGAAGATGCTCATAGTCGTGCTCTCCTCATTCCCCCGCGCGGTGTGCGCGACGTACGGTGTGGGTGGAAGCGAGGCCGCTTCCGGTCCCAGTTTAGCTGCGATAGTAGGCGCCGGTGCCCCATCTGTCGGGATGTTCCCGATGTGGGGTGGCGCTGGTCGTCGCGTGCAATGCGCGTGATGGCGGGGAATACCGCGCCATGATGCGCCTGTGACAGCTGGTGCGCATGTTACACGTGTGACAATAAGTGTGTTGGAGCAAACAAAGTGAGAGGGGTGTTCTCTCGGCGGCGCATCTGGCGTTGACTGCTTGTCAGTGGTGTTCATTGATGTGTCAATCCGAGCCTGTGTGGAATTAACGCGGAATATAGACGTATGCTCGACGGTCATATAAGCGCTGGTAGAACTCGAACGCGATGATATCTGCCATAACTTACTCATTAATTGACGGGACTTGCTAGGGTGGCGTAGTAACTATTGCTATCTGGGGGAACTATGCACCACGACGAAGCTGTGAGCAGTGCTCGCCTGGCGGATACCGCTCCTCCGCGAGGGCGATACGCGCCCGAGGCCTCCCTCCGCACCCGCGGTCCCAGGCCTCGTCGCTTTTTCGCCCACGCCCTGATCGCCGGGGCGCTCGCCGCCGCCGCGGCTCTGACCGCGCTCACCTCCGCGGTCGAGCCCGCCCACGCCGAGGCTCCCCTCGAGACGCCCGGCGTGACCACGACCTCGTTTAATCGCGCCGAGGGGCGTATCGGCGCCACCGTCATCAACAACACTGAAGGAGATCGCACCACCTTCGTGTCCGACAACGGCTACTTCGGTGTTGTGCGCGGCCAGTCGCGCTACAACTCGAGCGACCCGAACCAGTCGTCGATCAAGCACACCAGCGGCACTCAGGTCCAGCCGTGGCTGAAAGCATCTGTGGCTGAGAGTGGGGACTACTGGTCCTACATCGTTCGAGGCAGGCCCTACACAGCTACGAGCGAGTACCGTGATGGCGTCATCAATGCTTCCACGACGAGTGCGCTGGGGTACAAGCCCAACGATCCTGGAACGGTGACGCTGGGTGAGCCATTCCTGATCGGGGCCGTGCGCCACAACAATTTCACGATTCTTACGTGGAACGGCTGGGTGCACTCTACCTTCGATGTGCGCATCGGAGACCTGGAGGAGTCGTTCCCCTTCGACCAGCAGGAAACCGACAACGACACGGAGACGACCGCGGTGCCCCGCGCCGGTGGTGCCTACGAGGAAACGACGTCCGTTCCTAACGGCTATGGCTGCTACCCCGGAGCTCCCTACAAGGCTCGCAAGCGCGGGGACAAGAGTAGGTGGTACTGCCATCGTCACGTCGGCGAGGGCAAGGGGAGTGTGGACATCTACAAGAAATCTGACGATCCCTACGATCGAAAGACGTATCCCGACAGCAAGGGCGAGCCGGGCCAGACCCCCTATTCCGACGACATCCTGACGATCCGTAAGACCACGTCTGAGAAGACCGTCATGATCAACGGGATGCCGCATCGCCTCTTCATCTACGGTTTCGTGCCCAACGCGGACGGCAACTGCCCCGCCCAGCCCCCGGCGGGTGTGGAGCCGGTGGCGACGTTCGTGACGAAGGAGAACAGGTCGTCATTTGGTTGTATGTATGGGTCGTTCCAACAGGAGCGCTACGTGCGCGTCGCCAAGGCGATCACCGAGGACTCCGAGGGCGTCGGCGGGACTATTCCTCCCTTCACCTTCACGACGCGGGCTGTCGGCGACTGGGCCGGCATGACCGGCACGCCGGATTCGACGCTGGTGGCGGCCGATGGCTTCGTGGCTGACGGCTCCTTCTCGGAGTCTCAGCTCACCCCCACCGGCTACGGGGCTGACGGCACCGCGACCTCCGGCTACAAGGCCTTCATCCCCGGCCAGTCGAAGTTCGTGATCGCCGAGACCGGCCCCGTCCTGCCCGGATTCTCTCCCAAGCCCGGCTACTTTGGGCCCACGTGGGAGACCAGCGAGCTGTCGGGCTCGCCGGTGTGGGCCATGACGGACGTGACCTGCCTGAACGGCGTGGGTGAGCGCGTGAACGTCACCCGAGACGCGACCACGGGCGGCGTGGACTTCTCCCAGGTTGCCCCGGCCTCGTCCCCCGCGGCACTGCCGATCACGTGTACCTTCACCAACCAGCTGCAATCCCCGAATCTGCGCTTGAAAAAGGAGCTGGACGGCGTTGATGGCGCGACGACCGATGACATCACTGTCACCTATCGCATCACCGCGACCAACGACGGCAACGTCAAGGGGTCGACCGGCCGCGTCGTGGACCGTCCCGACTTCGCGCCGGGACTGACCGTGCAATCCGCGCGCATCACGACCGAACCCGAGAATATCGACCAGGTCCCTGCGCTGCCCGCAACCGAAAACTACGTCCTGACCGAGGGAACCGACATCGAGCCGGGCGCCTCCGTTACGTGGTTCATTCGCTTCACCGTGGCGCGCGACAAGAGCGCTGAGGGGTACAAGGAGACCCTGCTTGAGTGTCGCACCGAAAACGAGCGCCTCGTTCCGGGCCACGGCCTCTACAACGAGGTCGCCGGACCCAAGGATCACGACGGATCCGCCAACAACGAGGCCTGTGCGCCCGCTCGCCCGCGCTTGATCCGCATCGAGAAGGCCGGAACCCAGCCCGTGGGCACGCCCAACGATGACGGCACCTACCCGCTCGACGGCGCTGCTTTCGCGATCTACGACAACGCGGAGCTCAGCGGAACCCCGGTCAGCGTCCTTGATGGTGGATCCAGCTTCGTGGTCTCGTCCCTGGAGAAGGGCGTCACCTACTGGCTCGTGGAAACCCGCGCGCCGGCGGGCCACGTCCTACTGCCGCGCCCCGTTCCCTTCCATATCGAGGTTGGGACCGATGACGCGTGTTCGACCGTCGTCGTGGCCGACTATGGACCGGACCAAGGCTTCACCTCCGTGCGCGTCCTGCCCGCCGACGCCGACGCGAGCGGCGACGCCGCCCTGCCGGGTATCCGCGTCGTCGACACGCAGGTCGGCACCCTCCCCAAGGCCGGATCCATCGGCGTCTACCCGCAGCTGGCGGTGGGAGCCGCCCTGCTCGGCCTCGCCGGCTGCGCGTGGCGACGCCGAGAGTGGGCGCGGGCCTCGTAAGGAGAGATGATGCGGGCCGCATAAGGAATGCGGCCGGGCGCACGACGCGGGCACACGATGCGCCCGCGTCGGGCGCCCGCCAGATCCCTGCAGTTGTCAAGTCGTGGTTCCGTGGTTCCGTGGTTCCTCACCAATGTCGCATGCAATTCCCTCGCGACTATTTCAAACATTGAAATCGCATCGTTGGAATTGCAACGTTTATGGGCCATATCTAAAACTGACCGTGTTAAATTACCTGCGACTTTTGGGAGGGGAACCGAGGAAGAGGGAAGGCCGCGGACGATACCGCCCGGCTGCGCACAAACAACGGGGCCGGGCGCACAACGTGCGCCCGGCCCCGTGCAGGATCAGAAGTCCCAGTCCTCGTCCTCGGTGTCCACGACCTCGCCCATCACGTAGGACGAGCCGGAACCCGAGAAGAAGTCGTGGTTCTCGTCCGCGTTGGGGCTCAGTGCCGCCAGGATCGCGGGGTTCACGTCGGTCGCGTCGTGCGGGAACAGGGCCTCGTAACCCAGGTTCATGAGCGCCTTGTTCGCGTTGTAACGCAGGAACTTCTTGACGTCCTCGGTCAGGCCGAGCGGATCGTACAGGTCCTCCGTGTACTGCTCCTCGTTCTCGTAGAGCTCGTACAGCAGCGCGTACGTGTAGTCGCGCAGGTCATCCTGGCGCTCCTGGCTCGACTCATTCACGGCCAGCTGGTACTTGTAGCCGATGTAGTAGCCGTGAACGGCCTCGTCGCGGATGATGAGGCGGATCAGGTCAGCCGTGTTGGTGAGCTTGGCGTGCGAGCTCCAGTACATGGGCGCGTAGAAGCCCGAGTAGAACAGGAAAGACTCGAGCATCGTCGAGGCGACCTTGCGCTTCTCCGGGTCGTTGCCGTCGTAGTAGGACTTGACGATCTCGGCCTTCTTCTGCAGGGCCGCGTTCTCGTTCGACCAGCGGAAGGACTCGTTGATTTCCTCCGTGGACAGCAGGGTGGAGAAGATCGACGAGTAGGACTTGGCGTGCACCGACTCCATGAACGCGATGTTCGTGTAGACGGCCTCCTCGTGCGGGGTGCGCGCGTCCGGGATCAGCGACACCGCGCCGACCGTGCCCTGCAGCGTGTCCAGCAGGGTCAGGCCCGTGAACACGCGGTTCGTCATGAGCTGCTCGTCCTTGGTGAGGGTCTTCCAGCTCGGCAGGTCGTTGGAGAGCGGAATCTTCTCAGGCAGCCAGAAGTTACCCGTCAGGCGATCCCAGACCTCGAGGTCCTTGTCGTCTTGGATCTTGTTCCAGTTGATGGCCTCGAACACGGGCTCGGTCGCCATGGGGGCTCCTCTGTGTGCGGTGTCGGACGGACGAGGCCGGGGCGGCCTCGCGTATAGGGTCCAGGATAGTGGGTGCGAGGCCCGCGACGACGCTGGTGGCCCGTGTTTCGTGGACGAGGCCACCTTGGGCGCGAGTGGGACGGTATCGTATGCGCCATGACGATGCCCACCTTCGCCGACGTTGACGAGGCCCTCGCCAAGCGCGACTACCGTGCGGCTCTGGACATGCTGGAGTCTATGGAGGTCGTGGGCGAGGATGCGTGCTACCGCCGTGACATTCAGGCCGCCGCCTGCGCCGACCGCCTCGGCCTGTACCCACTGTGCGAGGAGTATGCGACGCGTGCGCACTCCTACGGGGACGACATGGCCGACCCCTTCGCCCTTCTCGCGCGCGCCCAACGCCGCCAAGGCCTCGTCGCGGAGGCCGGGGCCGTGGCCATGGCTGGCATGCGCCTGCACCCCCAATCCCGTGAGATTGCGCGCGAACTGACCCTCTGCCTCGTCGAGTTGGGGCGGGATGAGGAGGCGCTGCCCGTCTCGCAGGTCGCCATCAACGGATTCCCCGACGACGTCGAGCTCCTCATGGCCTACGGGCGCCTGTGGGAACCCATCGATCCTGACATCGCCCAGTGGGCGTTTAGTCGCGCCAAGGAAAACAACCAGAACCTGGCCGAAGCGAAGTTCGCCTTCGATTCCCTGAGATACCCCCTCAAGGGAGCGGGACGCTCCTCCTACGCCATCGAGATGCAGCCGACCGTCGCACAGGCCTACCGCACGATGTTGACCCGAGTCCGCAAGGTGGCTCCCATGCTCATGAAGCTCCCCTTCATCCTGGGCCTGTCCTGTTTGCTTCTGTACCACCTGTTTATCGCTCAACTCATGCCCTACGGGGCCCGCCTGTTGGTCCTGCTGCTGTATGTCGCCCCCATCGTCGGCATCTACCTCTACATGGGCCACCAGATCGCCGCGTTCAATCGAACGCTGCCGCGAGGCGTGCGCCTTACCTTCGGGTGCCTGAACATCCGATGGCATGATGTGAGTTCCAATGTCTACCCCTCCATTTATGTCGTCGTTATCGTCGGCTTCTTCCTCGCATGCCTGGCGCAGGGTGGTGGGTAGGGCAGCTACTCGTCGGGGCCAACGTGCTGAGGGCGCGTTCTGAGATTGGCCTGTGTGGTGGACGAGGCCACCTTGGGCGCGTGCGAGGCGCTATCGTATGCGCCATGACGATGCCCACCTTCGCTGACGCTGACGCCGCGATTGCCCAGCATGACTACCGTGCGGCCCTCGCCATTCTCGAATCGCTCGAGGTCGTGGGCGAGGACGCGTGCTACCGCCGTGACATTCAGGCCGCCGCCTGCGCCGACCTCCTCGGCCTGTACCCACTGTGTGAAGAATATGCGACGCGCGCACGCGCCTACGGGGACGACATGGCCGACCCCTTCGCGCTCATTGCCCGTGCCCAGCGCCGCCAAGGCCTCGTCGCGGAGGCCGGGGCCGTGGCCATGAGGGGCATGCGCCTGCACCCCCAATCCCCTGAGATCGCGCGCGAACTGACCCTCTGCCTCGTCGAGTTGGGGCGCTGCGAGGAGGCGCTGCCCGTCTCGCAGATCGCCACCGACGGATACCCCGACGACGTTGAGCTCCTCATGGCGTACGGGCGCCTGTGGGAGCCCGTGGACCCGAACGCGGCGCAGTGGGCGTTCGGTCGCGCCAAGGCGAACGCCCCGAACCTGGCCGAGGCAAAGTTCGCCTACGACTCTCTGGCTCATCCCCTCAAGGGTGCCGGGCGTTCCTCGTACGCCATCGAAATGCAGCCGACTGTTGCCAAGGCCTACCGGGGGATGCTCAAGCGCGTGACCTTCGCGCTCGACAAGGCGTGGATATTCGCGATCATCGGTGGATTTGGGTCCGGGCTGGGCTATCTCTTCACCCTGCGCTATATGACGGATGAACGCGCGCTCCTCTTCTTCCTCCTGTACGCCGCGTCGGCGCTGAGCGGATACGCGTTCGCGTTCCTCCAGATCGCGCTCTTTAACCGCACGTTGCCGCGCGGCGTGCGCCTGACCTTTACGCGCCTGCGCAAGCGATTCCCCGACCTGGGAAGTTCCGTCATGGACTTCATTCGTATGATCGTGCTGGCTGGACTCATTCTTTTCGTTCTGATGGCGCTGACACGGTGATTCAATCGGTCGGTTAAAATCTCGATCACTCTATGCCGATGCCTATATCCTGACCATCGAAAACGTGTCAAACCATGTGCCTGACAGTTGCGTTGTAAGGCGCGGATAATCAACAGACAGCGCTATTGTGAGGGCGTGACCCATCAGCCATTAGAATTCGCCGCACCGCCCAGGCCCTACCGCCTGGGGAATGACCAATTGCGCCGCTATAACCGCGTGCGCTCGGGGCAAAAGACGCAGGGCCGCATCAACATCGCCATCGATATCGTCACCGTCCTCCTCATCGTCTCCGTGAGCACGATCGTCGCCATCGTCGAGATGTCCTCCATGCCCGAGGCGACTATCGAAACGTTCGCGGCCGTGGCCCTGGCCCTCATCCTCTCAGGAGGCCTGATCCTCCTCGCGCTCCTTGCCGCCCTCATCGTCGTGGCGCGCCGGTGGCACCGCGAATGGGACTGCAACGAGGACCTCGTCATCTTCTCCGACTCTCACGCCGCCCTGCGTGCTGCCCGGCGCGACGGCGCGATCATGACCGCCTGCGCGCGCATGCAGCTCGCCTGGTTCATCGGATTCCTTGCCGTCGGCGCCATCGCCGTCGCCACCGAATCTGCCCTCCTGGCAGCCCTCGTCTCCCTGCCGCTCGCGATGGGCCTCGTCAATTCCTGGCGCTCGGGCCAAGCCCTGCGCAGGATCACCGCGCGCACCCTCTAATGTCATCCGTGCGCGCGATTTGCTTCGTGCGCACATAGACCCAGAAGCCTGCCAGCCGGTAGGCTTATAGCATGACGAATCCTCTCATCGACTCCCTCATGTCGATCATCGAACAACGACCCGAGGACCATGCCCTGCGCGAGCACCTCGCCGAACTCCTGATCGCCGAGGGGAGGGGCGCCGAAGCCGTCTCGCACCTCGCCGTCGTCCTCGCCGTCGACCCCCACAACGAGCGCGTCTCGGCCCTCATGCGCAGCGCCCTCGGCGTGCCCGAGGCCTCGGCCCCGGCCGTCGACGGGCCGACTGACGCTGAACCTGAGCCCGCGGCCCCCGCCTCGTACGAGGCCGACCCCCTCACTGCGCCCGAGGAGCCCGCTCCGTCTGCCCCCGCAGCCCCCGCCTCGGACGACGCAGACATTCCCGCGATCGTGACGATACATCCCGAGGCCTTCCCGCAGACGGCCGAGAAAGGGAACGAGCAGGGTGGTGCGTCGGCGGGCGAGGCCGGAGAGGGGCAGGATGCCCCCGCTTCCCCCGACGGTGCCGATCCGGAAAACTTCGACTGGAAGAACGCTGAGAAGCAGGTCGGCGGACCGGCGCCCGCATTCGTGAAACCGGGGGCCGTCGAAGGCGAAGTCGAAGTTGACGAGAAACCCGAAGGGGACGCGTGGGCCTTTGAAAACGTGACGTCGACGCTGGCCGACGTGGGCGGCATGCAGTCGGTCAAGGACCGCCTCACCATGGCCTTCCTGGCACCCCTGCGCAACCCTGAGATCCGCAAGCTCTACGGCAAGAGCCTCAACGGCGGCCTGCTGCTCTACGGCCCTCCCGGATGCGGCAAGACCTACATCGCCCGTGCTCTCGCCGGCGAGCTCGGCGCCGCGTTCATGAACGTCAAGATTAGCGATGTCATGGCGCGCTACTTCGGTGAATCGGAAGCTAACCTCCACGAACTCTTCGAGACTGCGCGCGCCAACGCCCCCGTCGTCTTCTTCCTCGACGAAATCGATGCGATCGGCATGCGGAGAGCGGACATGGGCTATTCAGGCATGCGATCGGTCACCAACCAGCTCCTCATGGAACTGGACGGCATCGGATCCGACAACGAAGGCGTCTTCGTCCTCGCCGCGACCAACACCCCGTGGGACGTGGACCCCGCGCTGCGCAGGCCCGGACGCTTCGACCGATCCATCGCCGTCCTGCCCCCCGACGGCCCCGCCCGGCAGGCCGTCCTCTACCACCACCTCAAGTCCCGCCCCGTCGAAGGCATCGACCTGGGCTACCTCGTCCAGCGCACCAACGGATTCACCGGTGCCGACCTGGCCCACCTGGTCGACAGCGCCGTCGAATACGCGATGATGGACTCCGTGCGCACCGGCAACGTGCGCATGGTGACCATGCAGGATTTCCTCAGGGCGCTGGAACAGATTCGGCCCAGCGCGGGTCCCTGGTTCGTGACCGCCCGCAACATCGTCGAATACGGCAACCGAGAAGGCGAATACGACGACCTCGCGGAGTACATGAAGGCGAACAATCTGATGTGAGGAGGTGGGCGGCGCGCTCGCGCTGCCCACCCCTCGCCGTTCGCTACCGACACCGAGGAGGACCGATGGTGACCGAGGACATCTCGAAGCGGATCAGGCACGCCCAGGCCCTGATCGACATCAAGCGCCCCGAACGAGCCATCGAAAAACTCGTCACAATCCCTCAGGCCGACCCCGAGGTTTCGGCGCAAGTGAACTGTCTCCTCGCCCACGCTCACCTCATAAATCGCGAGCCTGAGAAGGCCTACGCGTTCGCTCGGCGTGCCGTCGAGGCCTCCCCCAACAACCTCAGTGCCCTGTACTGGCTGACCTACTTAGAGGGGGACCGTGCGCTCGCCCTCACACACGCCACGCGCCTGGTCGAACTCGCGCCACAATACGGTTTCAGCCACACCATGAGGGCTCACGCCCTCGCGCGCAACTTCCAGTGGGAGGAAGCGCTGCGCGAAGCGCGTGAAGGCGCGCGCCTCGACCCCGAAGACCCCTTTGCGCTCAACACCCTCGGCCGGCTGCTCGCCCGGGACGATGAACAAGCGGCGCTCGACGTCTACCGGCACGTCCTCTCAATCGATCCGAACAACGAGGCCGCCCGCGAAGCAATCGCGGACATACAAGAAGTCGACCGCACCGACGCCACCAGCCGCCTCTACCGTGACCTCCTCGCACAGAACCCCGACGAGAAAATATACGAGAATAAGCTCCACTGGCTGGTGTTCAAGCCGCTCTTCTACCTCTGCCTAGGCCTCACGATCACCTACGTGATCGGCTGGTCAATCGCGGGCCTCGTCTACGCGTTCGGCAGCCGCGACGTTGCGATCATCGTCGGGCTGGTGTGGTCCGCGTTGATTCCCCTGCGCGGCATGGACAGCGCGGTGCGCAAACACCTCTCACAGGTCGCCGCCGGACAGGGCAAGACGCGCCGCGAGGTCGTCGACCTCGTGTTCAAGCGCCGACCCGTCGGCGCGACGATCGCGACGATCTCGCTCGCGTTCCTCGTCGTCACCCCCGTGGCATTCGCAGTGCTGCGGTACTTTGTCCCCGCATCCTCGTGGTGGACGGCCGTGGGCGTGCCCATCCTCGTCATGGCCTGCGGGTGGGTCGGTGCCGCGCTCGCCCGCTACATGGTCTTCAGGCGCGAACGCTAACGAGCGGGCGGCGGACGGCGGCTCGCGCGTGGACGGCTGGCGTGGGGTCGGCGGCTGTTGGCGTGGGGTCGGCGGGCGCTGCCTCAGTCCTTCGAGAGCTTGCCTCGCACAGCCCCCGCGCTGAACGTCACCACGGTCAAAGCGGCCTCCAGACCGCCCAGGACCAGCCCCTGCCTCGTATGAGCAAAACGAGCGCCCTGCGCGCGACGATGCTCACCGCGGCGGAACAGCCAACGCTCCACGCCGACCGTGATCATCGCCGAACCCAGCGCCGCGCCCGCGAGAACCGCCAGCTCGGCCGGATCCGCCTCCGTGACGCCCTCCAGTGGATCCTCGCCCGCCACGGGTGAGGACTTCGAACAATCCACGTCCTCGTCGTCGTAGGGCGGCAGCTCCGCGCCCTCCGGCAGCTGCGCCACCATCGACCAGCCGAGCACCCCCAGCAGGCCCGCCTTCGCGAGGCCGCGCAACGGGCGAGAACGCACATAATCAGGCAGCGCGTACCAGGCGACAGTCGCGCCCACGCCCGCCGCGAACCCCGCGACCCGCATCGGGTCCACCGAGCCGGCGCACGGACAAGAACAGGTAGATGAGTCGGTCATAGCCAGTCCTTTCGATCAGGCGTTCGCGGATCAGTCCGCGAGCAGGTCCAACAGGTGAGAGACAACCTTCCCGCCCGAATAGGCGGATCCGTCGTGCTGGTACTCGTTCGTGATGTAGTGTCGGGCACCGATCAAGTTGCCCGTGTCCAAGGACAGCTCGCGCGGCACGAACATGTCGTCGTAGTACACGGCCGCCGCCACCGGCACCGTGTTCTCGGCCAATACGTCCGGCAGATACACGGGAGCCGCCTCCGTCGTCGACGCGAGGATCTGCGCCGCACCCTTCAACGGGGCCAAGCCCGGATCCTCGTCAAACACGCGGCGCATGAAATGCTCACCCGTCAGGTAGAAAGGCTCGCTCTCATCCAGCGGGTTCGCGTCCTTCGCGAAGCCCGGGACCTCCTCGGCCAAGCGATCCGCCGCCCAGAGCGTCGCCGTGCCCACCAGGTCCGGCGTCGCACACGCGTAGATGTACTCCTGGAACACGCCGTAAATCGGCGCGACGTCCACCTGCGAGCCGATCGCCGCCAGGAACTGCGATGAGAGGCGGCGCTCGCCTCGAACCGACGTCCACGGGCCCTCAAGCAGGTAGTGCAGCTGATCCGTGTTGCCCTGCCCGCCCAGCATCATGCCGATCATGCGCAGGCGCGTGGGGGACAGGCGCTCACCCGTCGGCAGCGTCTCCTCCGTGTCCGCCAAGTGCGCACACAGCTCACGCACCGTGCGCTCGTCGCCCGGGTGACGCTGGAAGTACGCGCGGTTGCGCGCCGCCGTGCGCTCATACGTCAGGCGGTAGATCTCATCCACATGGACGAGGCCGGGCAGGCCTCCCGTGATCAAGCTGGCCTTCAGGCCCTGGGGAGCCAGCGACAGGTACGAGGTCGTGATAAAACCGCCGAAAGACTGGCCGAGCGTCGTCCACGGGTCATCCCCGCACAACTCGTGGCGCAACGCCTCCGCGTCATACACAATCTGGTCCTGACGGAAGTGGCGCAGGTACGCGGCCTTCTCCTCGTCCGTGCCCAAGTGGGCGAGCGACTGAGCGTCCATGCGGGTCGACTGGCCCGTGCCTCGTTGATCCAGGAGCACCACGCGGTAATCCTGCAGCAGACGATTCATCCACCCGCCGGTAAACGTGCCGAAACGCGGGCTCGGGTAGCCCGGGCCGCCCTGCAGGAACACCGCGTAGGGCGCATCCTCGCGGCCCTTACGCACGACCTCGCGCGCGAAAACCTCGATCGTCGGATTGTCTTCGCCGGTGGGACGCAGGTGATCCAGCGGGACGTCCAGACGGTGCTCGTAAACGGTGTGGCCATGGTGCAGGTACGACTCTGTGTGCATGGACACAATGGTAGCGGTTTTGGGGCGGGCTCGTTGTGGCCGTGGCTGTTCTGGCTGCTGTTTGGCCCGGCTGTGGGGCGGGGCTGCCCAGGCTCGAATTAGCGGGCCCACGTGCAGATCAAAGGATCAGACTGCCATGCATGGTTCCCCAACAATGTCGCATGCAATTCTCCTGTGACTATTTCAGAATTTGAATTGGCATCGTTGGAATTGCAACGATTCTGGAGGTTGTTGAAAGTTCATGCAATCGAATTGCATGCGAAATTTCTGGAAGGTGTCTGCGCCTTCACTCATGGGCCCCGTAGTCGGGCACCACAGCCGGGCACTGCATCTGGAACCCAGCAGCTGGAGCCCAGCCAGCGGGTGACACCCCGTTCGCGACAGCCAGGTCGTCAGAGCCAGTTCAGCAGCGCGACGTAGCAGACCGTTCCAATGCCGACGCTCCACAGGAGCTTGCGGCCGCTCAACAGGTGCACCGCGACCGTCACGCCCGTCGCCACCAGCGCCGCCCACCAGCGCTCGCCGGCCGCTTGCGCGCCCTGCGACAGTGTAGAGAGCACCAGGATCAGCATGATGCCGGGCGGCATCCACACCGCCATGTCGGAGACGAAGCGCGAGTCGCGCAGCGGCTCCAGGATCTTGAACGGCAGAGCCCGCAACGTAAAGTCGATGACGAAGACAATCACCAGGAGTGCCAGCAGGTAGCCCAGCGTCGGAGTCACTGCGCGCCCCCTTCCCGGGTTACGCGACCGGGCCCATCGGCCGAGGCAGGCGAATCCGCGGACCGCAGGATGCCTCGGCGGTGAAGGACGTGACGAACCACCAGGCATGCGACGAACAGGAGGAGCGCCACCAGGAGGCGCTGGGTGGGTGCCACCACCATGGCGACCGCGAATGACGCGCCCGCCAGGAGGATCGAGGGCAGCTCGCGCCTCGTGCGCGCCGCGTCCAGCGTCAGCGTGATGAACAAAGCGGTGAGCGCGAAATCCAGGCCCTCGATCTGAGTCGGAATCAAGGAACCCGCGAATACGCCCACGAGGGCCGACGTCACCCACGTCAGGTTAAAGAGAACCTGCATCGCCAACAGGCGAGGCTTCGTCCACCCGTTCGGGCGGGCGGCGGTCAGCGCGTAGGCCTCGTCCACGAGGGCGTACATCGAAAAGAAGCGCGCGAACCGCCCTTCGATGACGTGCAGTGGGAACGAGAACGCGAAAAACAGGAGGCGGAAGTTCACCAGCAGCATCGTCACCGCGATGACGGCCAGCGGCGTATTCTGCGCCGCCAGGGTCACGACGAGCAGCTCGGCCGACCCCGAGTAGGCGGACAGGGATAGAGCCGGAGCCAGCCACCACGGCAGGCCCAGCTGGATGACGAGAACGCCGTACGCGAGGCCCAGCGGGATGTATCCCGCGGCCACGGGTGCCGTGATGCGCAGGCCCTCGAGGATCTCGCGGCGGGTAGGGCTAGCCGGCACGGGGAGGTTCACGGTGCGCGGTAGCTTGGGCATGGATGCAATTTTCGCGTGCCAATCCGTCCAATTGCGAGCGGGCGCACCGTAGCGTGACGACTTCCACGTTTTGTTGGGCCTTTGGTCCTGGCCCGGAATTCCGCGGTTTGTCACCGCGCTCGTTTGTCACATAGTTCCAAAACGGGAAATACCCCTCGCAAATGAGCGCCAGCGGTGGAAGCATCGACACCAACGCCGAGGAAGAACACCCCGGCGTCCTTCATTCAATCCCGCAGATCAGGAGCCCTCATGAGCGCCACTCACGCACGCAAGAAGCCATTCCTTCGACTCGCCACGGCCGCCGTCGCCATGGTCGCAGCCCTCGGCATGGCCGCATGCTCCGGTGGCGCGGCCTCCTCCTCGTCCTCCTCGTCCGGCGCGCAGGTCGGCGACCGCAGCCCCGAGCAGATCAAGGAAGCCGGCGAAATCGTCATCGGCATCTTCTCCGACAAGGCCCCCTTCGGCTACATCGACGCCGACGGCAAGCCCGCCGGATACGACGTCGTCTACGGCGACCGCATCGCCGCCGACCTGGGCGTCACCGCCAAGTACGTTCCCGTCGACGCCGCCGCCCGCACCGAGGTCCTCGCCTCGAACAAGGTCGACATCACCCTCGCGAACTTCACCGTCACGCCCGAGCGCGCCGAAAAGGTCGACTTCGCGAACCCCTACTTCAAGGTCTCCCTCGGCGTCGTCTCGCCCACCTCGGCGGAAATCACCGACGTGAGCCAGCTGGCCGGCAAGACCCTCATCGTCACCAAGGGCACGACCGCCGAAGCCTACTTCGAGGCCAACCACCCCGAGGTCAAGCTCCAGAAGTACGACCAGTACTCCGACGCCTACCAGGCCCTCGAGGACGGCCGCGGCGATGCCTTCTCCACCGACAACACCGAGGTCATCGCCTGGGCCATCCAGCACCCCGGCTTCAGCGTCGGCATCAAGAGCCTGGGCGAGACCAGCTACATCGCTGCCGCCGTTAAGAAGGGCAACACCGCCCTCCTCGACTGGCTGAACAACGAACTCGTCGAGCTCGGCAAGGAAGACTTCTTCCACAAGGACTACGAGCAGACCCTCGCCCCCGTCTACGGTGACGCCGCGACCCCCGACGACCTGGTCGTCGAAGGCGGCGTGGATACCACCTCCACCAACTGACACAGGTACGAGGCCGTGGCTCGCTCTCGGGTCCGCCCGCCGCAGGTGATCGCCCCGGGCGGCCACGGCCTCGTCCCAGATTTCGCCTATGAATCTTGACATCCTGGCGCGATACGCGCCCCTCTACGTCGACGCCGCCATCCTCACCCTGAGGATCGCGGCCATCGGCATCGTCGGCTCCCTCGCGGTCGGCCTCCTCGTGGCCGCGATTCGGCACTACCGGATCCCCGTCGCTACCCAGATTGCCGCCGCCTACGTGGAACTGTCGCGTAATACGCCGCTGCTCGTGCAGCTGTTCTTCATCTACTTTGGTCTGCCGCGCGTGGGCATCAAGTGGAGCGGCGAGACCTGCGCGATCGTCGGCCTGATCTTCCTGGGCGGCGCCTACATGGCCGAAGCCCTGCGCTCCGGCCTCGACTCGATCGCCACCATCCAGTGGGAGTCCGCCTCCGCGCTCGGCCTCACGCGCACGCAGACGCTGCGCCACGTCGCCCTGCCGCAGGCCATCGCGACCTCCGTGCCGCCGCTGGCCGCCAACGTCATCTTCCTCATCAAGGAAACCTCCGTCGTCTCCGTCGTCGCGCTGCCCGACCTCGTGTACGTCGCGAAAGACCTCATCGGCATGTCCTACAACACCTCCGAAGCGCTGATCCTCCTGGTTCTCGCCTACCTGGTGATCCTCCTGCCCGTGTCCATCGCGGCCCGACTCATCGAAAAGAAGGTGCGCCGTGGCGGATTTGGGAATTAACGTCATCTTCGAAGGCCGCAACCTCGTGCGCATCCTCGAGGGCCTGGGCGTCACCGTCGGCACCTCCGCGCTGTCCGTCGTGCTGTCCCTGATCCTCGGCGTGTTCGTGGGCCTCGGCATGCGCTCGCGTTGGCGAGCCCTGCGCTGGCTCATGCAGCTCTACCTCGAGTTCGTGCGCATCATGCCCCAGCTCGTCCTCCTGTTCGTAGCTTACTTCGGGCTCACGCGCGTCGCGGGGATCAACCTGGACGGCATCACTGCCTCCGTCCTCGTCTTCACCCTGTGGGGCGGCGCCGAGATGGGCGACCTGGTGCGAGGCGCGCTCATCTCGATCCCGCGCCACCAGTACGAGTCCGCCTACGCTCTGGGACTCACCCCGAGGCAGACCATGCGCCGCGTGATCCTGCCGCAAACCCTGCGCGCTCTCGCGCCCCCGGCCGTCAACCTCATCACCCGCATGATCAAGACGACCTCCCTCGTCGTCCTCATCGGCGTCGTCGAAGTCCTCAAAGTCGGACAGCAGATCATCGACGCCAACCGCTTCAACTACCCGACCGCCTCGCTGTGGATCTACGGCCTGATCTTCGCGCTGTACTTCCTCATCTGCTGGCCCATCTCGCTCCTCTCACGCCACATGGAGAAAACATGGCAGAACTGACCTCCGACCCGCAGCTGCGCCTCGTCGACCTCGACAAGACCTACCCCGGCGGACACCACGCCCTGCGCGGCGTCTCCCTCGACGTCGCCGACGGCGAAGTCGTCGTCATCATCGGACCCTCCGGCTGCGGCAAGTCCACGCTCCTGCGCACGATCAACGGCCTCGAGCCCATCAACTCCGGGCAGATCCTCTTCGACGGGACCGACCTGGCCGCGCCCGGCGTGTCCTGGCCCGAGGTCCGCCGCCGCATCGGCATGGTGTTCCAGTCCTACGAGCTCTTCCCCCACCTGACCGTCATGGGGAACCTGACGCTCGCCCCCGGCCTCGTCGCGGGAGAATCGCGCGCCGACGCGAGCGCGCGGGCGTTGAAACTGCTCGAGCGCGTCGGCCTGGCGGACCGCGCTGAGGACTACCCGCGCCAGCTCTCCGGCGGCCAGCGTCAGCGAGTCGCCATCGTGCGCGCCCTCATGATGGACCCCGAGATCCTCCTCCTCGACGAGGTCACCGCCTCCCTTGACCCGGAGATGGTGCGCGAGGTCCTCGACGTCGTTCTCGAGCTGGCTCGCACCGGCATGACGATGCTTATCGTCACGCACGAGATGGGTTTCGCCCGCGCGATCGCCGACCGCATCGTCTTCATGGACGAGGGCCGCATCGTCGAGGTCGACCCGCCGCGCAAATTCTTCGCGGATCCGTCCTCGGATCGTGCGCGCAAGTTCCTCGACATCTTCAGTTTCGAGGGCGCCAAGCTGTGAGGGTGTGGTGTGGTAGGGCTCCTCGCGGATAGGAAACGGTTATGCGGATAGGTTATGAAGATACGGATAGGTTACGACGATGCGGATACCTTAATAACCTATCCGCATGCGCATAACCTATCCGCGTGAGGCGCGCTCGACAGGCTGGAGCTCCAGCCTACTGGAGCTCCAGGGGGACGCGTGCACTGGCTGCTGAGATGCAACCTCTCCTCGCCGCGGCCACGGCCATGGAGCGGTTTCCCAACAATGTCGCATGCAATTCTCCTGAGATTGCTTCAAACATTGAATTCACGTCGTTGGAATTGCAACGTTTGTGGGCGGTGCCGTTTATTCGGGTGGCCGAATTGCATGCGACTTTTGGAGAGAATGCGACTGTGTGCCCGGAGCGCGCACGAGTTGAGAACGCGCGCGCAGAGTCCACCCGCGACAGAACTTCCCGTTTTAGCCGATCAGCGTCGACTGGTGGTGCACCATGATCAGGCGCACTTCACCAGAAGTCGCCGGTGCCCACACACTGGATTCCAGCGACGCGCCGCCCTCCCAACGCACCCGGTAGCGGGTCAGGAACGACCCGCCCAGGTCGTGCGCGTCGATGCGGCCAATGGACGGCGAGGCAGGCGAGGGTCCCGCCAGCGTCGTGGTCGCGCCGCCGCCCGGCCAAATGCGCGTCGTGCGCGCGTCCGTCATCCCCGCCAGCGCCACCTCGTCGCCGCCGGTCCACGCCAGGATGAACTCGCGCTCGCGGGCGACCGCGTCCTCCGTGGTGATCGCGGGTTCACTCACGGACGAGGCCGGGGCCTCCTCCGCGGGTTCGATCGCCTCGGTGGGCGCGGAGAAAACACTGGGATGGGAACGAAAAGTCGATGTCATGGCCCTGTCGGCGGTGGCCTCGTCGGTAGAGGCGCTGCGCGAAGCGGACGCAGATGTCGGCGCAGCTGCGGGTTCCTCCGCATGTTCGCTCGGGCGTGCGGGCACAGCGGCGGCCCTGTCGGCCTCGGTGTGTTGCTGTTCGGCAGGTGTGCTCGCGCCGGACTCCACAGCGTCGCGCACCTCGACCGACGCGGGCACCGCGCGCCCAGCGGCAGCGCCCCCGTGCGCCCGATCCGTAGACGCAGACCCGCGCGACCCGCGGGCAACACCCCCGAACCCTGGGCCCGGCTCGGGCGTGCGACCGGCCTGGTAGGCCTCGGCGCACCCTCGCGCGAGGTCGTCTGCCCGCTCATTCATGCGGTGCCCGGCGTGGCCCTTCACCCACTCGAAGGTGACGCGGCGCCCTTCCATGGCGCGGTCGATCTCCTGGATGAGCTCCAGGTTCTTGATGGGCTTCTTGTCGGCCTTCGTCCAGCCGCGTTTCTTCCAGCCGAGCCGCCACTTCGACACGACGTTGATCGCGTACTGCGAGTCGGCGAGGATGTGCAGCTCTTCGCCGGTCTCGGCGGTGGCCTGAAGCAGGCGCAGAATAGCGGTCAGCTCACCCAGGTTGTTGGTGCCCTGCGGCCAGCCGCCAGCGTCCCACGTGTCCTCGTCCACGTACCAGGCCCACCCCGCGGGCCCGGGATTGCCGAGGGAAGAACCGTCTGCCGCCGCCGTAATCGTCATGTACTCATCCTATCGGCATCGCGCTTCCCTGATCGGAAGGGTACGAGGCCGGGGCCACCCAGGCCTCGTGCCCTAGACTCGGGAGCGGGCGTATGATGCGCCTTCGACGCAGTGACGAGAATGGATCAGGACGATGAAGGCGCATACTGACGAGCCGCTTACCGGTGGTAGCCGTGTGAAGACCCGCAGGGGGTTGCTCAGTCGCAAGGGCGTGCGCCGGTGCGGCATCGGTGCGGCAGCACTGTCGATCGTCATGCTGCTGTCGAGCTGTATGTCTCAGGGGGAGGTGACGGAGACGCGGGCCGCTCAGCTGAGTGTGGGGGATGCGGTGATTGCTGTGCGGCTGAGCCAGGGAAAGTTCTCGGCGGGACTTCCGGACCCGCCGGAAGACAACTGGATCGTGCTGCTGGACGCGCAGGGGCGGGGGCAGGCGACCCGTATCGAGGCTAAGAGGTACGGCATTTCCGCTCTCTTGTGGAATGAACGCGGTCTCTCCTTTGGGGCGCCGGATAAGGAATATGTGACGACCGATCAGGGAACGCAGGAGATCGATGTGAAACAACCGTCGATCGCTGAGCATCAACGCTTCTCGCTCCCGGACGGGAGAATTGCTGTCGTAGATTTGGGCAGGGGGATCAAGGTCGACACGATCCACCCTAATGGGCGCATTGAGACGACGGAAATCCCCGATACTAGTGGGTCGATTGGGCAGTGCGGGCAGCACATCGTTGGGATCACTGATACTGAGGATTCTGAGAGCATCAGATCGGCGGCGTTCGAGGCCTATGCAGCCCAGTCGGGCGGTGACATGCCGGAGAATGTTGCTGCTGTGATTCAGATCGATGAACCCACTGGTGATGTTCCCCGACTCCTTGCGGTGGCACCTGCGATTGATGGCCTGCTGACGGGTCGGATGAGTGTTCCGTGCGACGGGAACGTCATCACGGTGCTGAGTATTCAACAGGAAGACCCAGCCGCTGTGCGTAATGGCACAAGGCACCCATTCGATGGGGTTTTGGTCCTGCAGCGATGGGATCTGACTACAGGGCAGCGCACGATCATTCCTGTACTCGATGAAGCAGGACAGCCCATCGAAACGGATCAGGATAATTTCCTCTACTATTCTCAAGCGATCCGGGTGGGGGATGAGTACCGGTTTGTGACAAAGAAAGGGAACGCCTACGCGGTTGACGTGACGAGCGGCAACGCCAGGCACCTTTTCTCGATTCCATCGGAGAAAACTCGCAACCCAGCGGTATTCCAGGTGAGCGAGACCGGTGTGTATGCGCTCGAGCAGAATGATGATGAGGACGTCCTCACTCTTTCGTACCAGCCGTGGGATGGGGGCGGCAAGCGTGTGCTCTTGACGACGGGCCCAATGTCGCGCTACCTCGTGGAGCGACATCTGCTGATGGGGTACAGGCGCAGCATTGAGTCCTTCGCCCTGCGCCCGGGATGGGACGGCGGCGCGCAGTAACGCGTGTACCCGCGCGGCACAGTGACGCAACGCGAGAGGGGCGGTCTTCCAACGAAGACCGCCCCACCTGTTACACCGTGACGCCCACCTGGCCCAGCGCGAAGGCGAACTCTTCGCAGCGTGCCGCCCACCGGCCCTCGCGCCCGGAGGGACCAGCGTGCCCGGCGACCATCTCGGTGCGCAGGATGATCGGACGCTCGCGCGGGTCGCGCGCGGCGACGAGGCCGTGGCTGGCCTCTGCGCCCGTGCTCTCGCCGCCGCCGGAGTCGACGCCGACCGCACCGGAATCCCCGGCCGCCCCCGAATCGCAGCAGTTGCAGCGTGTGCCAGCCCCGGCCTCGTCCGTGGAGGGAACCTGGCCGGTGGCCTCGCGCAGGCGCTGCACCCACTTGGTGGGCTCGATGAACTCGACGCGCGTGTCGTTGACCGACGTCGTCGCCATGATCGCGGGCAGGAGCGCGCCGTCGGGCACGTTCTCGTACGGCGTGTAGCGGCTCATCGCGTCGAACACGGCGCGCGAGGAGAGCGGATTGCCCCACTCCTCCCACTCGCCGACGGTGAGCGGTAGGCTCGGGTCCAGGATCGTCGAGAGCGCATCCACGAAGGGCACGCCCGCCAGGATCGCGCGGAAGCGGTCGGGGGCGGCGTTTGTGACCGCGCCCATGAGGAGGCCTCCGGCGCTGCGGCCCTCCGCGACCAGGCGGCCGGGCGCCACCCACCCAGAGTCGACCAGCCAGTCGGCCACGTCGATGAAGTCCGTGAAGGTGTGCTCCTTGACCAGCTCCTTGCCGTCCTCGTACCAGGCGCGGCCCATCTCTCCGCCGCCGCGCACGTGCGCGATCGCGTAGACGACGCGGCGCAGGATCGGCAGGCGCAGGGTCTCGAACTCGGGGTCGTAGCTGACCTCGTACGAGCCGTACCCGATCTGCCAGCCCGCGTGCGTGCCGTCCGGGCGCGCGTCGCGATGGTGGATGAGGGTCACGGGGATGCGGGTCGCGCCGTCGCGTGCGAGCACCCACACACGCTCCTCAACGTACTCGGCGGGGTCCCAGCCGGGCGCCTCGTGAGTGCGCAGGGTTCGCACGCTCAGGGCCGCGCCTTCGTGGTTGGCGGAGTCCTCGGGGGACGAGGCCGGGGCCGGGTTCGGCAGGGAAACCTCGGCGACCGTCGGGGGCACGGTCTGCGACTGGAACTCCACGCGCAGCGGATCCTCCCACGGGGTCGGCACGGTCGTGATCGTGCGCACCGGGGCATTGACCTCCACGCGCCGCCACGTAGGCGAGGGCTCACGGCGATCCCACACGTCGACCTGCGTCAGCGAGCCCGAACGCAGCGAGAGTGCCACGTAGCCCGCGTGGGCCTCGACGTCGGTGATGCGCTCGCCGGGGCCGGGGCTGCACAGCGGCTCCCAGGACTCAAACGGGGTGAGGGGCGCGGGCTCGTCCTCCGGCAGGGGAGTGCCCGGCGCGCGATCCGCCAGGGCCCCTCGGCTGTACACGGAGGAAGAAGTAACGCCCAACTGGGCCAAGGCCTCGGGCGAACCCCCTGCGGGCAGCATCGCCTGCGCGAGTGAGCCCTCCTGCGTCAGCCCCGTATGCACGAGGAACAGGCGGTCGCCGGCCGAATCCGCCGACACCAGCGTGCGCGGGCGTACCGGCATGAGCGGCAGCGGGCGCACGGACGGGTGGGCGGGCAGCCACAGCCACGCGCGGCCCGCCGTCGACGACGACGAATGAATGACGACGTGCCCCGGGAAACCCGAGGGCGCGAACCCCATCTCGAAGCCCTCGTCCGGCTCGACCAGCAGCAGCTCGTCGGCCTCGCGCGGCGTGCCCACGCGGTGCAACCACACGTCGCACGCGCGCCACGCGTCGTCCACTCCCATGTAGATAAAGGACTTCGAGTCGTCCGCCCACGCGAAGCCGTAGCCTGCGTCCACCACGGCCTCGTCGATGACGCGGCCCGATGCCTCCTGCACGACCCACGTGTAGCGCTCATCCCCGCTCGTGTCCCGCGCCCACGCGATCAGGCGCCCATCCGGGGACGGGTACAGGTCCGCCAAGCGGAAAAACTCCTGGCCTCGCGCCCACTCGTTCTCATCGACGAGGAGCTCCTCGCCCCGCGCGGGCACGCCCGGGGTGGGGACGAGCGGGATCGGCGCCCCGGCCTCGTCGAGCTCCACCGGCGCGCGGTGATGCGTCGCGTAGGACTGACCCTCCGCGAAACGACGGAAGTACCAGAACTCGCCCTCGCGGATCGGCACCGTCACGTCGGTGAGCGCCGTGGAGGCCTTCACCTCCTCCACGAGGCGCGCGGCCGCCTCGCGCGTCGGTGCCGTCACCGTGTCCGCCCACGCGTTCTCCGCCTCCAGATGCGCACGCACCTCGGGGTCCTCGCCGTCACGCAACCAATCCCACGGGTCATCAAAATGCTGCCCGAACTGGTCGCGCACCCGGTACCCGTAACGCTTCGAGGCAACCGGGGGAGTGTTTGGCGAGGGGGGAGTGTGCGGGGTCGTCTCAGTCATGGGGACCATCTTAGGGGTGGGCGGGGGTATGGGCGGCCTGCGGACTGGGGTGGTGCCTGATGCAGCCTGGGGTGATGGCGGGTCGGGTTGGGGGTGTGACCTGCGGGGAGGCGGCCTGCGATTTGTGGTGTGGCCTGGGCCATCGGGGTAGCACGGAAACACGGGGCCTCTCCACCGCCCACGTCTGACCTAGGTCTGACCCAGCATACTTCCCCAAAAATCTCGCATGCAATTCCCTCGCGTGTCTTTCAAATCTTGAAATCAGATCGTTGGAATTCTGCGGTTTGTGGGCGGCAGGCAAGAAGGGGAGAAAGGGAATTGCATGCGAAATTTGGGGGCGGGATTGGTATATGGCGGAAGAGGCTGTTCTGTGAGCGTGCGACACTAGGGGAGTGAATGACGAACAAGCTTCCTCGCGCCGATCCGCCGCGCTCGAACACGCGGCCCCGGTGCTCGACCCTTTGGCCCCCGTCGGTGAACCCGCGGCGCTCGCGGACCCGTCCGCCCCTCGTACCCAGGCTGGCACCCGCGGACAGGTGAACGAGGAAGCGGCCCCCGCCTCGTCCCTCACTCAGGCCGGCACCCGCGGACAGGTGGACGGGGGAGCGGCCCCGGCCTCGTCCCTGAGCCTGACGCAGCGACTCCTCGCCTGGGTGCGTGAATTCATCCAATTCGGCATGGTCGGTGCCACCGCGTACATCGTCGACGCCGGACTGTTCAACCTGCTCCAGCACGGGCCGCTCGGCGTGCTCGCCGGGCACCCCAACACCGCGCAATTCGTCGCCGCGGCGACCGCCACGCTCTACTCGTGGATCGCCAACCGCCTGTGGACCTACCGAGGCCGCACCCAGGAAAACGCCACCCGCGAAGCCATCCTCTTCTTCTTCGCCAACGCCTGCGGCATCGGCATCTCCCAGTTCTGCCTCGTGTTCACCCACCACATCCTCGGGTACACCTCGGCGCTGGCCGACAACATCGCCGTCTACATCGTCGGCTTCGCCCTGGGCACCGCATTCCGCTTCTTCTTCTACCACTACGTGGTCTTTACAGGACATACGCGCGCGTAGGTTTGAGGCGTGGCGGTAGGGTCGAAACGTGAAGGAAACGCCAGAGCACTACCCGACCCCCGAAGAATCCATCGCCACGATGGTCACCGTCGACGACACTGCCCTCGTGTTCGAAGGCGGCGGCATGCGCAACGCCTACACGGCCGCGCTCGTGAGCCGACTCATCGCCGAAGGCATCAACTTCCCCCACATCTCCGGCGTTTCCGCGGGGTCTAGTCACCTGTGCAACTTCACCTCCCGCGACGCGATCCGCTCCCACGACACCTTCGTCGACCTCGTCGAAGACCCCGAGTTCGGCGGCCTCAAGCACTTCCGCAAGGGACACGGCTACTTCAACGCCGAGTACATCTACCAGCAGATCTGCTACCCCGACGGCGCCCTTCCCTTCAACATGGATACCTTCCTGGCGAACCCGGCGACCACCCGCGTCGCCACGTTCAACGCCTCGCGCGGCGAAGAACGCTGGTTCTCCAAGGAAGAAATGAGCACACTGGACACGCTCGGACCCATCATCCGCGCCTCCTCCACGCTGCCGATCCTCATGCCGCCCGTCGAAATCGACGGCGACACCTACGTCGACGGCGCGCTCGGCCCCAACGGCGGCCTGCCCTTCGACCAGCCCCTGCGCGAGGGATACCGCAAGCTCCTCGTCGTCCTCACCCGCCCCCGCGACTTCGTCAAAGACCCCATGCCCGCCAGTGTCGGTGCCCTCCTGCGCACCGCCTACCATTCATTCCCGTCCGTGTTCGAGGGCGTGGCCCTGCGCACCGACCGTTACAACGCGGGCCGCCGCTTCCTCTTCGAACTCGAAGAACGAGGCCAGGCCTACGTGTTCGCACCCGACAACCTGTGGATCAACAACACCGAATCGCGGCGCGAACGCCTGGAGGCGACCTACCGCGCAGGCCTGGTCCAGGCTGTCCGCGAAATGCCTGCGATCAAGGCGTTCCTGGGGTTGTAAGGGCTTGCCCCGCCCCTCTTGGCGCGGCCCGTGCGTGACTTTTTTCGCCCTGCTCGGCTTGGTGGTGGTGGAAGCGGTACAAAGTTCTCCCTGCTGGCGCAAAATGCGCCGAAAAGGGGTGTTTCGGGCGTGCTGGGAGAGTTTTGTACCGGGTGGGCCGCCGGGGGCGCGTGCTGGGAGAGTTTTGTACCGGTTGGGCCGACGGGGGCGCGTGCCGGGAGAGTTTTGTACCGGTGGAGGCGTCGTGGCATGGTGCTAGGGGTCGTTGCGAGTCGACTGTGGGAACCAAGGGGCCTGCAGCCAGGGCTGTAGGCCGCATGGGTGCATCCGTTTCGGTGGTACTTGGCATAACTGGTCGCTGTCCAGCAATTTCGCATGCAATTCCCCGCGAATATCATGCTGGTTTGTATCAGTTCATGATGTTGTGTCACTTGTGTTTTGGAATTTCATGCGAAATTGGGGGAGGGGCACGTTACTGGGGTGAGGTGGCGTGCTGGGCGCGCACCGGCAAAGAGGGCGGGGGTGTGTGTTGGCAAAGGGGATGAGGGCGTGCATTGGCAAAGGGGATGAGGGTGCGCACCAGCAGCGAGAACGGGCGTGCATCGGCCCATATCTCGTGCACTGGTCCATATCGAGGGAGTGTCCCTCCTGGATCTAGGGCGCATATGGGCACCTCTATAAGGGTCCGCATCTAGGGCCCACGCGGGCCCTAGATGTAGGGACCATTGGCCATCGGAGGCGACTTCTTGATGTCCTGTTCGTCTCCCCGCGACCGCCTTTCCGCAGGATTCCAGTCATTGTGCCTCAGGCCTCTCGAACCCCTACATGTAGGGTCACTTAGTCGCCAATGACCCCTAGATGTGCGGGTGCGACACGCCCAAGAGTGCCACCAAAGAGTGTGACGCTCGACATTTTTTAGCTGGTTGGCAGGTGGTTATGCACAGGGTGGTGATGTGTCCGTCCACAGGGTGCACAGGTGGTTGTGTGGGTGTTGGAGACCCCTAGATGCGCCCATAGGTTAGCGACAAACCCCAGTGTTTGCGCGCATCTGCGCCCGCCCGTGAATGCGGCGCGACAAACCCTGTCAGCCATACGGAGATCCTGACCGCTCGCTCCGTCCACAGGCCCCTCAGGCATCGTCCACAGTCAGGGCGTCGCACACAACATCTAGGGGTCGCTTGCGTGGGTGGCCACAAGGTGTAGTGTTGTCGTGTTCGCGGCGAACGAGCCGCTAGAAAGTCAACATAGGATGCCAACGTCCGGCCTTGAGCCGCAAGGAGACACGAACATGTCGATCACCGTTTACTCCAAGCCCCGCTGCCCCCAGTGCGACGCGACCTACCGCGCCCTCGACAAGCAGGGCGTCTCCTACGAGAAGATCGACGTCACCCAGGACGCGGAGTCCCTCGCCTTCATTAAGGGCCTCGGCTACCAGCAGGCCCCAGTCGTCGTCGCCGGCGAGGATCACTGGTCCGGCTTCCGCCCTGACCGCATCAAGGCCGTCGCCGCCGCAGCCCCCCTCGCGCTGCAGGCCTGAGTTTGGCCGATAAGCCCCGGCCGTGAGGCCGGGGCTTTCGTATAT
>NZ_JAPWAH010000010.1:0-81969 GCF_041432835.1 Pauljensenia sp. 20925_1_27 | reverse complement strand
CACAAGCTCGCGGCGACAGGTGAATAATCTACTCACCCCCACACCCAAAGTCAAACCAAAACACCGTGACCCCCACCACACACCCCACAAACCCAACAAACACAACGAAAAGTCCCCTTTAATTCACCTTGCACTCCCCCACCCCGACAACAAAAAGGCGGGCCCGATCGCGCCTCAGAAGCGCGATCGGGCCCGCAAAACAGCCGAAATGACTCTCAGTTCACATCCATGTCGGGCTGAACAGGGATATCCACGGTCGGAAGGTCGCGCACGGCGCGACGCACGGCCTTGGAGACGGCGGGGGCGACCCGCTTATCGAAGGCACCGGGGATGATGTAGGACGGGCTGAGCTCGTCATCGGAGATCACCGACGCGATAGCGACGGCAGCGACGCGCAGGACCTCGGTCGTAATCTCCTTGACCTTCGCATCGAGGAGACCGCGGAACAGGCCGGGGAAGGCCAGCACGTTGTTGATCTGGTTCGGGTAGTCGCTTCGTCCGGTCGCAACGACGGCCGCGTACTTGCCGGCACCGATCGGGTCGACCTCAGGCGTGGGGTTCGCCAGGGCGAAGACGATCGCGTCGTCTGCCATGGTCTCGATGTCGGAGGGCTCGAGGATGTTGCCGGAGGAGACGCCGATGAAGACGTCGGCACCCTTGAGGACCTCTTTGAGGGAGCCGTGGACGTGGCGGGGGTTCGTCGCCTCGGCCAGGGCCTTACGCGAGGGGTGCATGCCCTCGGTGGCGTCGCCCGACAGCGCGCCATCGCGGCCGCAGCCGATGATGTCGCGCGCGCCCTGGGCCAGCAGCAGTCGGATGATCGCGTTACCGGCCGCACCGACGCCGGAGACGACGATACGCACGTCTTCGATCTTCTTGCCCACGATCTTCAGCGCATTAATAAGCGCGGAGAGCACCACGATCGCGGTTCCGTGCTGGTCGTCGTGGAAGACGGGGATGTCGAGCTCGGCACGCAGGCGCTCCTCGATCTCGAAGCAGCGCGGCGCGGAAATGTCCTCCAGGTTGATACCGCCGTACGCCGGGGCGATGGCCTTCACGATCGAGATGATCTCTTCGGTGTCCTTGGTGTCCAGGACGACGGGCCAGGCGTCGACGCCGCCGAACTCCTTGAACAGGACGGCCTTGCCCTCCATGACGGGCAGGGCGGCCTCGGGGCCGATGTCGCCCAGGCCGAGCACCGCGGTGCCGTCGGAGACGACCGCGACCGTGTTGGCCTTCATGGTCAGCAGGTGGGCCTTCTGGGGCATGTCGTGGATGGCGGTGCACACGCGGGCAACGCCAGGCGTGTAGGCGCGCGAGAGGTCGTCACGGTTACGCAGGGGCACCTTGGAGTGGATTTCCACCTTGCCGCCGATGTGGCTCATGAAGGTCTGGTCGGCGACCGAGTCGGAGGCCACGCCGGGCAGCGCGTTAATGGCGTCGCGAACCTCGCGACGGTGCTCAGAATCGCGCATGTCGCACGTCAGGTCGATGATGATGCGCCCGCGGTCGGAATCGGCCACGTCGAGGCCCTTGATCTCCGCTCCAGTCGAAGAGACTGCGTCAACAATGGACGCGATGGAAGTCGTCTTCTCGTCCACCTCAATGCGGTAGGAGGCGGTGTACGACGGCGATGTGCGCATATCTGTCCTTTCGTTGGGCGCCCGGCCACAGGCGGTCAGGCTGTCCTCACGCGCTCATCCTAAGTACCTTTGCACGCCTGCCGGTAGGGGGAGGCCACAACGTGGACACGCGCGCATAATCAGGGACGAGGCCGGGGTTCCTCCTTGGGCACGCACGCACGAGGCCCGGGCGCGCTCGCCGGATGCCGTGCACGAAGCGGTACGCGCAGTCCCAACATGGCGAACGGGGTCGGGATCGCAATCGATCCCGGCCCCGTTCGCTCGCGAGGATGAACCTCAGGCGCCAACCATCTCCATGATCAGCTCGCGCACGCGGGCGGCGTCAGCCTGCCCGCGGGTGGCCTTCATGACCGCGCCGACGAGGGCGCCGGCCGCCTGGACCTTGCCGCCCTTGATCTTCTCGACGATGTCGGGGTGGGCGTCCAGGGCCTCCTGGACGGCCGCCGTCAGAGCGCCGTCGTCGGAGACGACCTCGAGGCCTCGGGCCTCGACGACCTGCGTCGGGTCGCCTTCGCCCGCGAGGACACCCTCGAGGGCCTGGCGCGCCAGCTTGTCGTTGATGCGGCCAGAGTCGATGAGACCCTGGAGCTGCGCGACCTGAGCGGGGCTGACCCCGGCCTCGTCCAGGGAGACCTCGCGTTCCTTGGCGCGACGCGAGATCTCGCCCATCCACCACTTGCGGGCGGAGGCGGGATCGCAGCCAGCGGCGACCGTGGCCTCGATGAGCTCGAGGGCGCCGGCGTTGATGACGTCGCGCATCTCCATGTCCGCGTAGCCCCACTCGGTGCGCAGGCGGCGGCGCTTGGCGACGGGCAGCTCGGGCAGCGAGGCGCGCAGTTCCTCCACCCATTCGCGATCCGGGCGGATCGGCACCAGGTCGGGTTCGGGGAAGTAGCGGTAGTCCTCGGAATCCGACTTCTCACGGCCGGACGACGTCGAGCCATCCTCCTCGTGGTAGTGGCGGGTCTCCTGCAGGATCGTGCCGCCGTCGGCCAGGATCTGGGCCTGACGCTGCATCTCGTAGCGCACGGCCGAGGCGATGCCGCGGAAGGAGTTCACGTTCTTCGTCTCGGTGCGCGTACCCAGCGGGGACTCGGGCGTTGGGCGCAGCGACACGTTGATGTCGGCGCGCACGTTGCCGCGCTCCATGCGGGCCTCCGACACGTCGAGGGCACGGAAAATGTCGCGCAGGGCCTGCACGTAGGCAGCGGCCACCTCGGGCGCACGCTCGCCGGCACCCTCGATCGGACGGGTCACGATCTCCACGAGCGGCACGCCCGCACGGTTGTAGTCCACGAGCGAGTGGTCCGCGCCCTGGATACGGCCGTCAGCGCCACCGATGTGCGTGTTCTTGCCCGCGTCCTCCTCCATGTGCGCGCGCTCGATCTGCACGCGGAACATGGTGCCGTCCTCGAGCTCAACATCGACGTAGCCGTCGTGTGCGATCGGCTCGTCGGACTGAGAGGTCTGGAAGGCCTTAGTCAGGTCCGGGTAGAAGTAGTTCTTACGCGCGAACCGGCAGTACTCCGCGATCTCGCAGTTCAGGGCCAGGCCGATCTTGATCGCGTACTCGACGGCCTTGTGGTTGACGACCGGCAGCGAGCCGGGCAGACCCAGCGACACGGGGGTCACGTAGGTGTTCGGGTCGCCGCCGAACGCGTTGGGGGCGGCATCAAACATCTTGGTTGCGGTGCCCAGCTCGACGTGCACCTCAATACCGAGAACCGGGTCAAAGCGGCGGGCCGCCTCGTCGTAATCCATGAGCTCAGTCATCACTTTTCCTCCCAGTTAGCTGCGGGGCACTGACCCGCGACGTCGTCGCTGAGCGCCTCCACCAGGGACGCCACCTTGTACATGACCAGGTCGCCGCGCGCGGGGGCCAGCACCTGGAAGCCGATGGGCAGGCCCTCGGAAGACACCGCGTTCGGCACGTTCACGCCGGGGATGCCCGCCAAGTTCGCGGGGATCGTGGCGACGTCGTAGAGGTACATGGCCAGCGGGTCGGAGGTCTTCTCGCCGAACTTGAAGGCCGTCTCGGGGGCCGTCGGCGACACGAGGACGTCAACCTGCTCGAACACCGCGTCGAAGTCGCGCTGGATGAGCGTGCGGACCTTCTGCGCGCTGCCGTAGTAGGCGTCGTAGTAGCCGGCCGAGAGCACGTGCGTGCCCAGGATGATGCGGCGCTTGACCTCGTCGCCGAAGCCGGCCTCGCGGGTGGCGGCCATGACGCGCTCGGCGGTCACGGGACCCTCGGTGGGCTCGACGCGGATGCCGTAGCGCATGCCATCGAAGCGGGCCAGGTTCGAGGAGACCTCTGCGGGCATGATCAGGTAGTAGGCGCCCAGCGAGTATTCCAGGTGCGGGCAGGAGACCTCGACGATCTGCGCGCCGGCCTCGCGCAGCTTCTCGACGGTGGCGTTGAAGGCGTCGATGACGTCCTGCTGGTAGCCCTCGCCGCTCAGCTCCTTGACGACGCCGACCTTCAGGCCCTTCATGGAACCCTGCGCGGCCACGGTTTCGACGGCCTGCGTGAGCGCGGGAACCGGCTCGTTCAGGGAGGTCGAGTCGTGGGGGTCGTAGCCGCCGATCAGCTCGGTCAGTGCGGCCGCGTCGGCGACCGTGCGGGTGACGGGGCCGATCTGGTCCAGGGACGAGGCCATGGCCACCAGGCCGTAACGCGACACCGCGCCGTAGGTGGGCTTCGCGCCGACCGTGCCGGTCACGAACGCGGGCTGGCGGATCGAGCCACCCGTGTCGGAACCGAGCGCGAAGGGCACCATGTAGGCCGCAACAGCCGCTGCCGAGCCACCGCCGGAGCCGCCGGGGATACGCTCGGTGTCCCACGGGTTCTTCGTCGTACCGAACGCGGAGTGCTCGGTGGACGAACCCATGGCGAACTCGTCCATGTTGGTCTTGCCGACGATGGGCAGGCCGGCTTCCTTGATCTTGGTGGTGACGGTCGCGTCGTAGGGAGGCTCCCAGTCGCCCAGGATCTTCGAGGCGCAGGTGGTGCGCAGGCCGCGCGTCACCACGTTGTCCTTGACGGCGATCGGCACGCCCGCCAGGCGGTGCAGGGTCTCCCCCGCCGCGCGGCGCGCGTCCACGTCGGCCGCGGTCGCCAGGGCACCCTCGCGGTCGACGGTGATGAAGGCGTTGACGCGATCATCAATGGCGTCGATGCGGTCCAGGCACGCCTGGGTCAGCTCGACGGAGGTGATCTGGCCGGCGGCCAGCATGTCCGCCAGCTCCAGGGCGCTCTTCTTCAGCAGCTCGTTCATCAGTCCTCCCCCAGAATCTGCGGAACCAGGAACTGGCCGTCCTGGGCGGCGGGCGCCTGAGCGAGCACCTCGTCGCGGTTCACGGTTTCGCCCACCACGTCCTCGCGCCACACGTTGGTCAGCGGAATCGGGTGGGAGGTGGCAGGCACCTCGGGGGTGGCGACCTCGGACACCTTGGAGACGGCGTCGGCGATCGCGTCGAGTTCACCCGCGAAACGCGTAATTTCCTCGTCGGTCAATGCGATATGGGCCAGGCCCGCGACGCGGGCGACCTCGTCAGTACTAATGCGTGACATGTGTGGCATCCTACCCGTATGGCCTTTTCACAGCGACGCCAACTCACCAGGCAGACGTGGTCGATCGTCAAAAAAGCGGGCATCGCCCTGCTCGCCGCCCAGGCGGCGGCGGTCGTCACCGTTCACGCGATTGACCGCATGCGCACCGCCCGTATCCCCGGTGGCGTGCACGGTTTCCCGACCCTGCCTCCCGCCGACACGCAGATCGGCGACACTGTGGCGCGCACGTACACGGAGGGACACTCCCTGTACGAGGACATGCTGGAGGCCATCGAAGGGGCAACGCATCACATTTATTTCGAGACCTTCATTTGGCGCTCGGACAGCTGGGGCCAGCGTTTCAAGGATGCGTTGATCGCCGCCGCGCAGCGCGGTGTCGAGGTCTTCTGCGTGTGGGATGGCTTCGGTGTCCTCAACCAGGATCCACGCTTCTACAAGTTCCCCGCGATGCCGAACCTGCACGTGCGCAAGTTCCCGACGCTGCGCTCGGGCTTCTTCACATTGAATATTCGCCGTACGGGCCAGGATCACCGCAAGATCCTCGTGGTCGACGGCGAGGTCGGCTTCGTCGGCGGCTACAACATCGGCGACCCATTCGCGAACGAGTGGCGCGACACCCACGTGCGCATCACGGGCGAGGCCGTGTGGGAGCTAGAGAACGGTTTCGTGGACTTCTGGAATCACTTCCGTCCCAAAACCAGCCCGGAGCTGCCTGATCAGGGTGCGCGCGCGTGGAGCGCGGACGTGACAGCGCAGTTCAATCTGCCCCACAATCTGCTCTACCCGATCCGCGGCATGTACATCGACGCGATCGAGCGGGCGACCGACCGCGTGCTCATCACGACGGCGTACTTCATCCCCGACCGCGAGGTCCTCTCCTCCCTGATCGCCGCTGCGCGCCGAGGCGTGCGCGTCCAAGTCTTGATCCCCGAGTATTCCAACCACATCCTGGCGGACTGGGTGGCGCGCCCCTACTACGGCGAGCTGCTGCGCGAAGGCGTGGAGATCTGGCTGTACCAGCACGCGATGGTCCACTCGAAGACGATGACGGTGGACGGACGCTGGTCGACGATCGGCACGGCGAACATCGACCGCCTCTCGATGCGAGGCAACTACGAGGTGTGCCTGCAGTTCTTCTCGCGCCCGCTCGCCGCGCGCATGGAGGAGATTTTCGCGAACGACCTGACGACGGCCCGCCGCCTGACGATCGACGAGTGGGAAAAGCGTTCAACGCTCACCCGCGTGGGCGAAGTGCTGCTGGGCCCCTTGGAGCCCCTCGTCTGAGCCCCGGCCTCGTTACAGGCCGACGGCCGCCAGGCCTCCCTCGAGGAGGTCCGCGAACTGCTGCTCGGTAATGACGGGGACGCCCAAGGCCTCGGCCTTCGCGACCTTCGAACCCGCGCCCGGACCAGCGACCACGAGGGATGTCTTCTTCGAGACCGAGCCCGCCGCCTTGCCGCCGCGCGAGGTGATCGCTTCCTTGGCGCCCTCGCGGTCGTATCCGGGCATCGCGCCCGAGACCACGATGGTGAGGCCCGCAAGCACGTCCGAGGCCGGCTCGGGTGCTTCATCGGCCATGCGCACGCCCGCGCGCGCCCACGCCTCGAGCACCTCCAGGTGCCAGTCGACCGTGAACCAGTCGCGCAGGGAGCGACCGATCTCCTCGCCCACGCCCTCGACGGCAGAGAGCTCCTCGACCGAGGCGGCACGCAGGGCGTCCATCGAGCGGAAGGCGTCCGCGAGCGCACGGGCCGCCGTGGGGCCGACGTGGCGGATGGACAGAGCGACGAGGACGCGCGCGAGGGGCTGGCTCTTGGCCTTGTCCAGCTCGGCGAGCATTTTCTCGGTGCCCTTGGAGGCACTGGGCTCGATGGGCTCGAAAACGGTCTGGCCGCGCAGCTTGCGGGGCTTGTACGCCTTGGTCCAAAAGTAGCGGACCTGCTTCCAGTCGCCGGTCTCCTCGCCCTTCCTCTTGACGGGCTTCCACACCATGACATCGCGCAGGTCCTGCGCGCGCAGGTCGAAGAGCGCGGCCTCGGTGCGCAGGGCGGGTGCCTGCGGGGCAGGCAGGAGTTCTTCGGCTCGGGTGATCTGCTCGCCGTGGGGCAGCTCGCGGCCGCCCTCGAGCGTGAGGACAGTGCCGTCCTCCAGCGTGACGCTGTGGCCGGCGACCAGGGCGGCTGCCACCTCGTCACGGTCGTTTTCGGGCTGGGTCATGGCGAGCGCAGACTCGTCACCGAGGCCCTCCACGTCCAGGGCGCTGCGCGCGCCGACGTGGGCGAGGCGCTCGGTGATCTGCGCGGGGCACAAACCCTTGTTCGGGCAGCGCAGGTCGACGTCGCCTTCCTTCTCCTGCACGAGGGGTGTCCCGCAGGAGGGGCACTGCGTGGGCATGACGAAGGGGCGCTCGGAGCCGTTGCGTGCGTCCTCGACGGGGGCGACGATCTCGGGGATCACGTCACCGGCCTTGCGCAGGACGATGAGGTCGCCGATGAGGACTCCCTTTCGGGCGACCTCCTGGGCGTTGTGCAGGGTCGCACGCGCGACGTTCGAGCCCGCAACCAGCACGGATTCCATGACGCCGTAGGGGGTGACGCGGCCCGTGCGCCCCACCTGGACGCGGATGTCGAGCAGGCGCGTGTGTACCTCCTCGGGCGGGAACTTGTAGGCGGCCGCCCAGCGCGGGGTGCGTGAGGTCGAGCCGAGGGAGCGCTGCAGGGCCAGGTCGTTAACCTTAACGACGACGCCGTCGATCTCGTGTTCCAGATCATGGCGCTTTTCACCAAGCTCGGCAATGCGCTCTTCGATGGCCTTTCGACCCGTCAGCAGGCGCGTGTAGGGCGAGACGGGCAGGCCCCACTCGCGCAGCTGCTCGTACCAGCCCATCTGGGTGGTCGGCTCGGCGAAGTCCTCCCCGGCCTCGACGAAGCCGATGCCGTGGGCGACCATCGCGAGGGGGCGCTTGGCGGTCTCGGCGGGGTCCTTCTGGCGCAGGGAACCGGATGCCGCGTTGCGCGCGTTGACGAAGGTCTTTTCCCCGGCCTCGACGCGGGCCTCATTGAAGGCGGCGAAGTCGGCGACCGGGAAGTAGACCTCTCCACGCACCTCGATGCGCGTGGGCACGGTGCCACTCAGGGTCTGAGGAATCGACTTGATCGTCCGGGCGTTAGCGGTGACGTCTTCGCCGACGTAGCCGTCGCCTCGGGTCGCGGCGCGCACGAGACGGCCGTTCTCGTAGAGGAGATTAATCGAAAGGCCATCGACCTTGACCTCGGTCGTCATCTCCAGGTCAGAGATGCCGGTCGCCTCGGCCATGCGGGTCTCCCACCCGGCGAGCTCCTCGAGGGAGAAGACGTCGTCGAGGGACATCATCTGGGCGAGGTGGCGCACCTCGGCGAAACCGGAGTCGACGCTGCCGCCCACGCTCATCGTGGGCGAGTCGGCACCGCGCAACTGTGGGTAGCGCTCCTCGATCTCCTCGACCTCGCGGTACATGCGGTCGTAGTCTGCGTCCGCGAGGGTCGGCGAATCACGGTCGTAGTAGGCGGCGCGAGCCTCGTTGATGCGCTCAACGAGGTCGTTGTAGCGGTCGCGTGTCGTCTCGAACGTGGAGTCAGCCATGGGATCCATTCTTGCATTCCGGGAGGCTGGCGGACCGGTGGGCGAGGCCTTCCAACGGCGGAGGTGGTCATAGCCACACGGTCCAGCAAGGCGCTTATCCACAGGGCTTCGGGGCCGCGACCGGTTATCCACAGGGCGTGTCCTGGCGCTTGAATGCGCCCACAAGCGGCGGGATCGTTGGGTCATGAAAGATTCCGGTTGTCTCGCCCGCGCTGCCCTGCGCACCGACCTGCACCTCGCGTGCGTTCAGGGACCCGACGTTGGTGTCGTGGTGGCCCCCGGCACGGTCGGTCGCGCGGGCGATATGCCCCTGTCATGCGCGAGCGTGGCGCGCACACACGCAGTTTTCACCACGCGTGAGGGCCGCGCGTTCCTCGATGCCCGGCCGGATTCCCCTCCGTTTCGGCTGCGCACCCGCGCGCGCTGGTGGCGCAGTGCCCGCACCGCTCAGGGCCTGACCGCCGGGGCCCGCCTGCGCCTCGGCGACGACGTCTTCGAGGTCCGCGCGCGCCCGATGCGCTTGGCCTGGCCGGGCGTCGAACGACGAGGCCGGGGCACGCTCACGGGATCGTCCCTGCTCAGGGGCGCGCCCCTGGTTTCCGTCGTCGTCATGCTTGGTTTCATGGGGTGGCGACTGCGTGCGGCCGCGAGCGCTCCACGGCTGTGGATCGGTATCGCCTCGCTGGTGGCGGCCGTCGCCTGCGTCACCGCGACCATTCTCTGCTGGCGTGCGCGTCGGCGGCGCAGGAAAGGCTGGGACGGTGCCGCGCTCGCCCTGGTGCTCGCTGGACTACCGGAATCAGGATCCGCACCGAGGCTCGTGCGGGCGAGCGTGTGGCCGGGACGGGCCACAAGCCCCCGAAAACGCGTGCTCCTTTCGACGTCGTCGGATGAGCCGGGGCGCTCCGCGCTCGGTATCGCGGGTGCCCATGCGACCCAGTGTGCCCTGTGGTGCGCGGGGCAGATAGCCGCGCAGGTGGGAGGTGCCCGAGTGTGGTGGAACAGCGCCTCCCCCGTCTTGCTGGGGCACGCGGGCGTGGACATCCACGTGAGTGCTGGCGAGTCGTGCCCGCACTGCACACAAGGCGCGGCAGATGACAGACCGACCGTGCACATCGGGTACGCATCCTCCGTCGCACACCTGCCGTCCTGGTGCGCGCAGGTGTGTGTCACCGACGATCTGCCGGTCGCGCCTCAGTGGTGGTGGACGGTCACCCGAGCGGATGCGCGCGACGCCCTCCCCTCGCGCGTGGGATGGGATCCAGACCATGCCCGAGGATCCTCCGGCGTCCTGAGCGTGCGGATCGGGATGTCGCAGTCCGGCCCCATCGAGCTGGATCTCGTCTCGGATGGCCCGCACGCTCTCGTCGCCGGTTGCACGGGTTCCGGGAAATCGGAGGCGCTGATCGGCTGGCTTGCCTCTATCGCGCACTGCTACAGCCCCGACAGGGTGCGCTTCGTCCTCATCGACTACAAGGGCGGATCGACATTCGCCCGTCTGCAGGCTCTCCCCCACACGCACGCGCTCCTCACCGATTTGGATCCCGGTGCGACGACGAGGGCTCTGACGGGTATCGCCGCCGAGCTACAGCGCCGCGAGGAGCAATTGCGCGCACGCGGGTTCCCCGACCTGGCTACGTGGGAGCGCGCCCACGAGGGCGACCCCTCCTCGGTCCCCGAGGCCCCTGCCCGCATCATCGTCGCCATTGACGAGTTCCGTTTCCTCGCGCAGGCTCATCCTTCCTCGATGGAGGTCCTGCTGCGGCTCGCCGCGCAGGGGCGCAGCCTGGGTCTCCACCTCATCGCGGCAACGCAGCGCCCGTCGGGGGCCGTGAGTGCGCAGATGCGCGCCAACATGGACATCCGCCTGTCCCTGCGCTGCGTGAGCGCCGCCGATTCGACCGACATCCTCGGGGACGCACGGGCCGCCTCGCTGCCCCGGGTTCCCGGGCGCGCCGTCCTCGACGGCGTCGGCGTCATCCAGCTGGCCTACATGGATAACGTCGCCTCCGTCGTCTCGCGCTGCGCGCTTTCGTGGCCGAATGGGAGTGCGGCTCCTCTGTGGGCACCCGAGCTGCCCGAGACCCTCACGTGGGACGAGGTTGATGCTGCAAGCGGATCCGTAACCGCGCTGACACACCAGCACCCAGGCCCCACCCCGGCGAATGCGGGGGTTCTCACCCTCGGCCTCGTCGAGGGGATCGAGGAGCATTCCCCCTTCGTGTGGGACGGCGGAAGCATCCAGATTCAGGCCAGCGCGCACGAGGCCAGCCTCGCCTCGCGGTGGGCCCTCGCCCTCGCGACGCGCATCGCGAGTCGGTGCGACTATCCCCTCCACGTGATCGGAGACGAGGGCGCTGCGGGCTGCGCGTCATTCCTGGCCTGCGACGACGTCTCCACCATCGACCTGCTGGAGGGCATCTGCGAGCACGGCCCAGCGGTCCTGGCTATCACCGACGCGGCCGCACTGCGCGCCTCCCTCACCCAGGCACTGTCAGCCCCGCAGGCGGATTCCCTCTGGGCCGCACTGCTGGGTGGGGCACGGCGAGCCGGCGTCATTATCGTCGCAGCCTACCCGGGGCGCTTCACCGCATCGAGTGCCACGATGGGCGCGTTTTCGACACGCCTCGTGCGCGCACGGGACGCGGACGAAGCACTCCATGCGGGCATCTCCCCCACCGACCTCCGCACACTCGGCCCTGGGCAGGCGCTGCTCGCACGGCCCGGAGAACGCACCCTACTCGCGTGCATACCCAGGACCGCGTGTGACCTGGAAGCTCATCCGGAACATGAGAGAAACAGCTGGCGCATCCCCAGCCCAGCAACTGTCTCGGCGCTGGTCAGAAATACGGATGCACCGGTCCTGATCGGCCCCACGTACGAGGTGCCGACATGGGATCACCCGCTGCCCTGGATCATCATCGGCAGACAGGAGGACGCGTCCATCCTCACAGCACTCCACGCGCATCTCGGATGGGCAGAAACGCCAACAATTTCTGACGTAATTCCTCAAGGAGCATGGACTCGTATCGCCAGATGGGATGGGCACAGAGTTCTCGCGATGAATCCCACGAACAATGTCATTCGCGCGTTAATTCAACACTGCCACGCATCCCCGCTCTCCGTCCTCGCGCGACGCTGGACCCCTTCATGCGGACTGATCTGCGAGGGTGATACCCTGACAACAGTCCAACTAACCGTTGGGTCAGTTAATACCTAAGTCCCATCTTATTCGGGCTCCGTGAGCAGCCGCATAGTGACGTTGTCATTTCGCTGTTGCCTCCCCCTTGCACGACTAAGATGACGAACGGACACTGACTAGAGAACAAGCGAAACATCCCGAGCGCATGGCAGTCGAGGAGCGAAAGACACATCATGGATTGGCGGAGTAAGGCAGCATGCCTGACAGTTGACCCGGAACTTTTCTTCCCCATCGGGAACACGGGTCCAGCCATCGCACAGGTCGCCGAGGCCAAGGCCGTATGCCGTGAGTGCGAGGTCGCGGGCATCTGCCTGCAGTGGGCTATCGATAACAACCAGGATGCCGGCGTCTGGGGCGGTATGAGCGAGGAAGAGCGCCGCGCGCTCAAGCGCCGCGCCGCACGCGCACGCCGCGCGGGCTGCTAACAGACCACCGCCGCCCCGCGGCGCACCAACGATCAAGGCCGGAGATCCACCATGGATCCCCGGCCTCGTTCATAGGTGAAACGTTGAGCCAGCCCGCGCGGACCCCGTCAGGCGGGGTCCAGGTTCGCGTGGAGCGTTACGAGCGTGCCACCGCCCTCACGCGGGGCCCACTCGATGGAGCCCTTGAGCTCGCCACGCACCATCTGATGGACGATCTGCGTGCCCAGGCCACTCATCGGCGTACCCGGCACGAAGCCCACGCCATTGTCTGCGACGGTCACCGTCATGGACGAGCCCAGGCGTTCGGCGCGCACCTCGATAAGGCCATCACGGTCCGCGAGGCCGTGCTCGACAGAGTTGGCGACCAGCTCGTTGAGGACGGTCGCCAGAGCCTGGGCCTGGTCGGCCTGAATGGTACCGAAGCTACCGGTCGTGATGACCTCAACGGCGTGGTCCGTCGAGGCGATCGCACCGGCCATGCGCACGATCGTGCGCGCGACCTCGTCGAAGTCCACCGACTCATCCACGTTCTGCGACAGGGCGGCGTGCACGGTCGCGATCGCCTGCACGCGGCGCTCGGCCTCGGCAAGCGCCACCTTGACAGCCTCCTCAGATGAGCGGCGCGACTGCAGGCGCAGCAGGGCGGACACGGTCTGCAGGTTGTTCTTCACGCGGTGGTGGATCTCGCGGATCGTCGCGTCCTTCGTCATCAGTTCCTGCTCGTGTCGGTGCACCTCGGACACGTCGCGCGTCAGGATGACGGCGCCCAGGCGCTTGCGCCCGTTGACGAGGGGCAGGGCGCGCATGCTGACGGTGGAGGCGCGCGCGGCGATCTCGACGCGCCAGGAGGCTCGGCCCATGACAACGACCGCCATGGATTCTTCGATGAGGGTCCCCTCGCCGATGACCTCGGTGATCTCCTGGGCGAGGACCTTGCCGGTCACGTGCGTGCGGATGCCGAGGCGGCGCAGACAGGACACAGCGTTAGGTGTCGCGTGCTGGACGCGCCCCTCCGCATCGAGCAGGAGGGCTCCGTCGAGGACGCGCGGGACACCGTGGGAGGTGACCTGCGGGGTCGAGTCGTAGGGGTATTCGCCGCGCGCCATCATCTGGCACAGGGTGTCGGCAGCCGCCACCGTCCATCCTTCAAAACCGAGGGAAAGGCGCGGGCTCGACAGGTTCGCCTCGCGGGTGACGACGGCGATGATGCGCCCGTCGTGGCACACGGGCACGCATGTTTCCATCATCGAGTAGGTGCCCGCCCAGCGCGCGGCCGTCGAGCGCACGACCTCCCCGGACTGCAGGGCGCGACGCAGATCGATTTCGCGGGCGGCGGGCAGGTGCAGGCCGATGATGTCGTCCACGTGGACGGTCGCGGAGGTGGCGGGGCGGCAGTGGGCGGCCGCGATGAAGCGCCCGTCGTCGGCGGGCAGCCACAAAACCAGGTCGGCGGCCGCCAGGTCAGCGAGCACCTGCCAGTCCGCGAGGAGGAGGTGCAGCCAATCGATATCCTGCTCCGACAACGGCGTCGAAGAGGCTTCTTCAGCTAACTGCATGAGACTACGCATGCATCTACTCTAAAGGGAGTGGGGCCGCGAAGGCGGACCTTCGTTGTAAATGAGCGCCGGGACACGCTTTGGCGCTGGTTATCACGTCAGGAGAGCCATGCAATTCACGCAGTCTATTTCTTACCCCGGTACGGTCGACGAGGTCGTCGCCATGTACCTGACCCCCGACTACCTGGAGCGACGCTTCGGCCAGTTCATGGTCGATGGCTCCTCCACCGTGTCGGTGGAGGACGAGCGCGTGTCCTTTGCGGGCACCGTGCGCCCCGAGCTGATCCCGGCGGCGGCCGCGCGCTTTGTCAAGTCCGATCTGCGCATCTCTTTCACCGAGGAGTGGACGACGAACGAGGCCGGGGCGACCTCGCGCACGTCCGCGACCGTGGACGGCGCGCCCGTGTCCGTCGAGGCCACGTCCACGCTGACCCCAACCGATGCGGGCTCAGCCCGCGAGGTGAGCGGCAACCTGTCGGTGCGCGTGCCCCTGCTGGGCGGACGCATCGAGAAGGAGGCGGTGGCCCGCGTGGGTCGCCTGACCGACAACGAGCAGGCGAGTGCCGCGCAGTGGTTGGAGGAGCATCGCTAAAGCTTTTTCTACGCTCTACGAGGAACCCCGCCCACCCAGCGCATGTTACTGGGCGGGCGGGGTCTTTTCGCGACACAATAGGTGCCATGAGTGATACCCCTAAATCTCTGTACATGCAGCGTACGGGCGTGCGTCAGTACGTCGCCCGCAACCAGGACGGCGCCGAGATCCGCATCGGTCACGGCCCCGGTCTCTTCTCCCCCGGCGACCTGCTCAAGCTCGCGATCGCGGGCTGCAACGCGATGAGCTCGGATGCCCGCATGGCGGCTCGCCTGGGCGACGATTTCGAGCAGTTCGTCGGCGTCTCCGCCGACTACGACCAGCAGAATGATCGTTTCACGCACGTGGACGTCGAGCTGGTCCAGGACATGTCGGCCCTGTCCGACGAGGAGATCGAGGATCTCAAGCGTCGCGCCGATGCCGCCATCAAGCGCAACTGCACGATCGAGCACTCGGTCGTCGACCAGGCGCTGCCGGCCTCGCACACGTGGACGAACGAGCGGATCGACTGACGTGAGCGCCGTCGACCGCCAGTACGAGGACCTGCTGGCGCGCATTATGCGCGAGGGCACCCCCAAGGGTGACCGCACCGGCACGGGCACGCGTTCCCTGTTCGGGGCGCAGCTGCGCTACGACCTGTCCAAGGGCTTCCCGCTGATCACGACGAAGCGCGTGCACCTCAAGTCGGTCGTCGGCGAACTCCTGTGGTTCCTGTCGGGGTCGTCGAACGTGTCCTGGCTCCAGGACAACGGGATCCGCATCTGGAACGAGTGGGCGGACGAGGACGGAGAGCTGGGCCCGGTGTACGGCGTCCAGTGGCGCTCGTGGAACGCGGGAGACGGCCGCCACATCGACCAGATTTCCCAGGTCCTCGAAACGCTCAAGACGAACCCGGATTCGCGCCGCATGGTGGTGTCCGCGTGGAACGTCGGCGACCTGCCCGAAATGGCGCTCGAGCCCTGCCACGCGTTCTTCCAGCTGTACGTGGCCGACGGCCGCCTGTCGCTGCAGCTCTACCAGCGCAGCGCGGACATGTTCCTGGGCGTGCCCTTCAACATCGCGTCCTACTCGCTGCTCACCCACATGTTCGCCCAGCAGGCGGGCCTTGAGGTCGGCGACTTCATTTGGACGGGCGGGGACTGCCACATCTACTCCAACCACACGGAGCAGGTGACCGAGCAGCTGAGCCGCGAGCCCTACCCGTTCCCGCGTCTAGAGCTCGCGAAGGCTCCCTCTATGTTTGAGTACTCCTTCGACGATATTTCGGTGACGGACTACCAGCATCACCCCACGATCAAGGCTCCGGTCGCCGTATGACGAAGCTCGCCGCGATTTGGGCGCAGGATAGCAACGGGATCATCGGGACGGGCACGGCCATGTCCTGGCATGTTCCCGCGGATTTCCGCCACTTTAAGACCTCCACGATGGGCTGCCCGATCATCATGGGCCGCCGCTCGTGGGAGGCCCTGGGTCGCGCACTGCCGGGTCGCACAAACATCGTGATCACCCGCACGCCCGGGTACGAGGCCGAGGGTGCGCTCGTCGTGTCCTCGATCGACGAGGCGCTGCAGATCGCGCGCGAGGAAACGGCGCGCACGGATGCCCCGTACATCTGGATCACGGGCGGGGCTCAGCTCTATGCGCAGACTCTCCCACTCTTGGACGAGGCCGTGGTCACCGACCTGGATCTGGACGTGGCCGCGAGCGCGCCCGAGGGTTCGACGTTCGTGTACGCGCCGCCGCTGGATCCGGCGCTATGGCGCAGGGACGAGGAACGCAGCGACGCCGAGTGGCGTGAGCGCTCGGGCGACGGACGCTGGAAGGTGAGCACCTGGGTGCAGCGCTAAGCGTTTTCCCGTTTCGATACCTGTCCGGCAAGGCCCCGCGCATCGCGCGGGGCCTTCGTCGTAGGATGCACTGTGCCCTCATCACCTTTGCTGACGAATCCGACGCTGCGCGCGCTCGTGGCGATCGCGCTGTTTACGTACACGGCGCAGAACATGCTCAACGTGTCGATCGCTCCCCTCTCGCGCGCCCTTGATCTGCCCGAGTGGATCGTGGGCGCGGCCGTGTCCTTGGCCGCCGCCGCGGTGACGGCGCTCAGCCAGTTCTGGGGGCGCCGCTCTATCGCCTGGGGACGCAGGCACGTCATCCTGTTGGCACTGTTCTTGGCGCTCACGGCGGGCACGCTCTTCTCGGCGGCTGTGTGGGCGAGGGCGGCCGGTTACATCGGCGCTTTCCTCGCGGCGGGCGCCATCATGGCGGCGCGCGGCCCCTTCTTCGGCGCGGCGGTCGCGGCGATCCCGCCGACGGGCCAGGCCCTCGTCGCCGAGGTGACACCCGACGAGGCCTCGCGCGTGCGCGGCACGTCCGCGTTCTCCGGCGCGATCAACCTGTCCGTCATGGTCGGTTCCCTCATGTCGTCGGCGCTGGGTGCGTGGTGGATTTTCGGCCCCGTGCACGCCACGCCGATTTTCGTCCTCATCGCGCTGGCCATCGCCCTCATCTGGCTGCCCCGCGACGGAGCATCCACCGGCCCGAGGAGGCGCCTGCCCCGCCTGACCGGTGAGGACGCGGAACCCGAGCAGGCGGCCCCGGCCTCGTCGACGGAACCGACGAAACCGACGGCAACGACCGTGGCGGATAACGCCAGCGCGGGGACCACGGACGGGGACCTGCCCCCGCGCGTGCGGTGGACCGACCGACGCATCGCCCCGTGGATCGCCTCGGTGTTCGGTATCTACTTCGCGAACGGCGTCGTTCAGATCACGATGGGATTCCTCGTCCAGGACCGCGGCGGACTCGACCCCGCGCCCGCAGTCTCGGTCACCGCGCTCATGCTGCTGGCCAACGCTGCCGGAGCGATGCTCATGCAGCTGATCGTCGTGCCTCGCCTGGGATGGAGCCCGCGCACGCTGCTGCGCACGGGCATGACGCTCGCCCTCGTGGCTCTCGCATGCCTAACGATCGCTCCGTCGCTGTGGGCGCTGGCTGCCTCGACGTTCGCGATGGGCGTCGCGTCGGGCATGGCGTCTCCCGGGTACTCGGCGGGCGCCTCCCTGGCTGTGAGCGCGCGCGAGCAGGGCGGCATCGCCGGCGTCATCAACGCGACCGGCGCGATCACGTGGATCGTCGCCCCCGTGAGCGCCACCGCCCTGTACGGATGGATGCCCCTGTCGCCCTTCGTGCTGGCGCTCTCACTCGTCGCGCTGTCGTGCGCGTGCGCCTGGTGGCTGCTGCACCGAGCACGCAGCGCGGATCGTAGCTGAGCTAGGAGGCGACTAGGACGAGTGCCCCACGCCTCAGTGCGCTTGCGGCGCTATCCTAGGAGGGTACGTAAGCCCTACGCGAAGGAGCCACCTGTGGCACAAGAAACCCGTACCGAAACCGACTCGATGGGAGCCGTTGAGGTCCCCGCGAACCGTTACTGGGGCGCTCAGACCGAGCGTTCGCTGCACAACTTCGACATTGGACGCAACACCTTCGTGTGGGGTCGCCCGATGGTGCGCGCCCTTGGCATCCTGAAGAAGTCCGCGGCCCTGGCCAACGCCGAGCTGGGCGAGCTGCCCGCCGACATCGCCGGCTACATCGCGCAGGCCGCCGACGAGGTCATCTCCGGCAAGCTTGACGACAACTTCCCGCTGGTCGTCTTCCAGACCGGTTCGGGCACGCAGTCGAACATGAACGCCAACGAGGTCATCTCCAACCGCGCCATCGAGCTCGCGGGCGGCACCATGGGCACCAAGTCCCCCGTGCACCCCAACGACCACGTGAACCGCGGCCAGTCCTCCAACGACACGTTCCCCACCGCCATGCACATCGCGGTCGTCTCCGAGCTGCACGACATGTACCCGCGCGTGCGCCAGCTGCGTGACACCCTGGACAAGAAGGCGAAGGAGTTCGACGACGTCATCATGGTGGGCCGCACCCACCTGCAGGACGCGACCCCGATCCGCCTGGGCCAGGTCATCTCCGGCTGGGTTGCTCAGATCGACTTCGCCCTCGACGGCATCGAGTACGCGGACACGCGTGCGCGCGAGCTGGCCATCGGCGGCACCGCCGTGGGCACCGGCCTGAACGCTCACCCGAAGTTCGGCGAGCTCACCGCCAAGAAGATCTCCGAGGAGACGGGCATCGAGTTCAAGCAGGCCGATAACCTGTTCGCCGCCCTTGGCGCGCATGACGCGCTGGTGCTGGTCTCGGGCGCGCTGCGCGTCCTGGCTGACGCCCTCATGAAGATCGCGAACGACGTGCGCTGGTACGCCTCCGGTCCGCGTAACGGCATCGGCGAGCTGATCATCCCCGAGAACGAGCCGGGCTCGTCCATCATGCCGGGCAAGGTCAACCCGACCCAGTGTGAGGCCATGACGATGGTCGCCACCCAGGTGTTCGGCAACGACGCGACGGTCGGCTTCGCCGGCTCGCAGGGCAACTTCCAGCTCAACGTCTTCAAGCCCGTCATGGCGTGGAACGTCCTGGAGTCCATCCGTCTGCTGAGTGACGCCTGCGTGTCCTTCGATACGCACTGCGCGTACGGCATCGAGCCCAACTACGAGAAGATCAAGCACAACCTGGACATCAACCTCATGCAGGTGACGGCCCTGAACCGCCACATCGGCTACGACAAGGCGTCGAAGATCGCGAAGAACGCGCATCACAAGGGCCTGTCGCTGCGCGAGTCCGCGCTCGAGCTCGGCTTCCTGACCGCCGAGGAGTTCGACGCGTGGGTCGTTCCCGCCGACATGACGCACCCCAGCGCCGCCGACGAGTGATCCGCTCGCCGCGCTGACGTTTCGGCCCCGGCCTCGTTTATTTTCGAGGTCGGGGCCGTTTGCACATACAGGTATCCGTGCGGCGGGTGCAGGTGCGCTTGATGCATGAGGTCAGTCCCGGCATGACGCCAGGCTTCCTGACGATATTTCCCGCCCTCTCCCCAATTTCGCATGCAATTCCCACTCAACTGTTTTGACTTTTGAAATCCGATCGTTGGAATCATGCGGTTTTCTCACCATCACGATGATCGAGGCACGGGGAATTGCATGCGAATTTTCTGGGCGACCACGGTAGTGGCTGATTCGGCAGACGCCTTCCCTGATCACACGGGGAAACTCGCACGTTAACCCGCCATTCCGCACGGAATCGTTTAGCCCTGGGCTCGTGCTTTCCGGCGCATCTTCAGGATCGTCGAGGCGATGATGGAGAGCAGGAAGATGTTGAAGAGGATCGCGCCCACGCTCGGCGAGACCCACGTGGCCACGAGACGCCCGACAGGGGCGGTGGCCGCCGCGGATACGCCGACGATGAGGCCGATGCGCAGGTCAACCATGCGGTGGCGCAGATTGGTGACGGTGCCGGCGATGCCGGTGGGGATCATGACGAGGAGAGATGTGCCGCGTGCGATGAGGTCTCCCGCGCCGACGGCGAGCTCCATGCCGGGCACGATGACGGATCCGCCGCCCACGCCCACCAGGCCGGAGAGGCTACCGGCACACAGACCGACCAGGATCATGAGCGTGCATGAGGCCAGTGTCAGCGACACGGTTCCCTCTCGTGTGGGGACGTGCAGGTATTGGGAGACGATGACGAAGAGTGTGAAGCCGATGAGGATCCAGGGCAGCGAGGGGGCGGGGAGGCGGCGCAGGAGCCACACGCCGATTTGGGAGCCGACGAGCGCGCCGACGACAAGGAGCGCGCCGCCCGCCCAGGAGACCTCGCTGTGGAGGGCGTAGGTGCCCGAGCCGACGGCTGCGGTGACGATGATGGCGGCGAGGGAGGTGGCGGAGGCGCGGCGCTGGTCCATGCCGAGGACCGCCATGAGGGTCGGCACGATGACGAGGCCGCCGCCCACTCCGAACAGTCCGGAAAGGAATCCTGCACCGACTCCCGTCGCGATGACGAGGAGGACGCGGCGCAGGGTGAGAGACTGGGAGCCGGTATGGGCCATGTCTCTATTATAGTCCTGAGGTGAAGCGCCTCCTGCCCTGCGTCTTCACCGCGCGCGAAACCCGTGTGTGCGTCCTGTTCGCGGCGATTTGGGCGGGCGTAGACTTCTGCATTGACGAAAGGAAATGCGATGTCCAAGGTTCTGGTTGTGTCGGGGCACCCGCGCACCGGCGATGATTCGGTGGCGAATAAGACGATCCTGGAGGAGCTGGTGTCTCTGCTTCCGGGCGTCGAGATTGATCATCTTGACGAGCTGTATCCCGATTACGTGTTTGATGTTGAGGCGGAGCAGAACAAGCTTGCTGCGGCCGACGTGATCGTGTTGCAGTATCCGCTGTGGTGGTATGGCTGGCCGGCGCTGCTGCAGAAGTGGATGGAGGACGTGTTCGTGCGCGGTTTCAGCCACGGATCTACGGGTACGGCGCTGCGCGGTAAGAAGCTGGTGGTGTCGGTGACGACGGGCGCGTCGGAGGCTTACTACGCGCCGGATTCCGTGGATTTCAACGACTTGCTGACGCCCGTGAAGGCGACGTGTGCGCTGACGGGCATGGAGTTTGCGGGGAGCCTTCCCCTGTACGGGGTGTCGTATGCGAATCGCACGGACGAGGCGGCGCGCGCCGACATGGTGGAGCGTTCGCGCTTGCACGCGAAGCGCCTCGCGGAGTTCGTCTCCTCCCTCTGAGCTTCTGCTCCCCTGCCATCTGGCGGAACATGCTGCCCGGCCCTGGCCTCATCCAATACGAGGCCGGGGCCGTGTCTACTTTTTCTTCCTCTGCTTCGGTGCAGGTAGCTCCTCCCACATGGCTGAGACTACGTCGCACAGCACGTCGCGGTCCTCTATCTCAACGAGGAGCATCTCCTTCGCTCCCTCGTAGGGGATGGCGCGTGGGGCCTCAGGCAGAAGCCGTTCGGAGGCGGGCGTGACCTTGAGCAGGAAGCGGTCATCGTAGATACCACCCACGACCTTGCTCCGGTAGTAGAGGACGTATTCGCCCATCATCTTGCGGTGCGCCACGTCGTCCAGCTCGCCCAGCAGGTCGAGCACGAACTCCAGGTATTGGTCGGTGGACGACATCGTTCTTCCTCGCTCTCCCGCTCAACGACACGCTCATCTGAGCCTGCGCTGCATTGAGCAGCCATCCTCTTTTGTGGCGCCTGAAAACAGTGTAGGAGCCTTAGATCGAGCCCGCTAACCACGTTCGTTCATTGATCAACGAGGCCGGGGACGGGTCAATCAATCAGATTCAGCCAGCCGTTCATTCGGTTCCGCCATGACCTGCAGATACTGGGCATCCGGCAGTTTCATCTCACAATTTCTGATTGCTCTTCAACTCACCTGCATGAGTTTTCTTCATCCTATTCTTTGATGCAGATATGAGCTCGGTGCAGCCGAGAAGCACCACACAAACGAGGAGTAGCAGCAAAGCGGCTTCTATAGAATCCCATCCGAGAGCTGAAATTAGGGCGTTATTTAAATAGTGCAGTAGGAAAAGTAGTATCCATCTTCCAGTTAGCGCAACAGCCAGCGCTGCGACTGCTCCCCAAATAAACAGGCCGACAGATTCCCACCCCTGATAAACATGGAAGATACCGCGCAGCACTCCACCGCCAACGAGGATGCCGAATAACTTAATGCGAGGACGATCTACACAAAGTAACATCCAGACGGCAACAGCTGCCGCAAACCAGACTTCCTCGGCGGGGCCTCCCAACTGAGACAAGCCCCAAAACGGCTTAGGCCCAGTCGAACCTGGACACGGAGTATCCGGCATTAACAGGGACACCTCCCGCGCTAGGACCAGAGTTGTAACCCAAGCGAGCCCGACACAAGCCTGTTCTCTCCAATCAGAATTGCTTCTAGGAAGTCTAAAGAAAGACTTTCCCTGCACATACCACAGAACGAGCAGAGATACTGCAATCGTTATGAGTGATAGTTCTGGGCATAAGGCAACGTGGTCAATCCACCTTCCTGCGGGAATTTGCTTGTTAACTAGACAGTTGATAGCTCTCTCAGTCGAAAGCCCCCAATCGAAGAGGTACACGACGAGTAACACCACAAGAGCTATCCATAAATTCCGTCGCTGTTCCTTGATTTTGTTAACGTTCAGCCATGAAAGCTTAGAGAACAGATGAGTCAGTTTGAGCAGTAGCTTTTTATCACTGCTTATGTCGGGCTGCACCGAAGATCCCTCTTTTGAACCGCTCATGCAGCCAACCCGTATGAGCTACGAATCTGTATCCAATCCGCGCGGAAAGCTTCGTACACACGGGCTACATCGGAGCGCCCATCCAGTGCTACGGGCACAAAGCGGTCAGAGACTTCCATAGACGCGTAGAATTCGCCCCCTGACTTACCTATGCTCGAGGAGCGCACGGTCATCAGACACTCGTAGACATCACCGAAGAGGCGCAACAACTCGTTGACAATGCCCCAGATCGTCTTATGCAGCTCGGCTCGCTCGATCATTGCCGCCACTATGCCCTCGTTTCTGGGCGAGGAGCTACGACACTCCTCGCTGATCCCTTGCTCGACATTCGCTCGCCAACGTACGCGGGCGATTCATGTGGCCTAGCTTACTGCATAAGCGACCAGCTAAGGGCCGATAATACACCCAATTTCCACCCATCCCGACCCCGGCCTCGCCAATGAGAAAAGGACGAGGGAAACGGACCCACAAAACCAAACTTTTCAGGATACTCCCCCACCTTAAGCCAGTTAGACACTTTCAAAAAGTAACGACAGGTTCCCTCAGGACCAAACGACCACAACAGCAGATCGCGGACCTACAATGCCTGACAAATACTTGCAAATTCAACCGATCCTCGATTTTACTTGTCCGCACTGCGGGACATTTTCACCCAGCATGACCATATTGTCGGTTAATTTACTGAAAAATCGCCTTACCGTTGAATGGGCGCATTTTCACGCGCATGACTCCCCCCACCGGGCAGTCTCATCAACGATTACGAGGACACACACGTCATGGAGACACGACATCCCCTGACCATCCCCGCTGCGATCGTGCTCGGCACCGCGGTCGTAGCAACGGCCCTACCCGTGCCAAACGCCACACCGGCCACCGCCACGGGCACGGCACACGTCACCCGCGCTTACACGGACAAGTCCACGCACGAACCCGGTAAGCAGGCGACGATCACGGCCGAGGCCTCGACCGAGGGAACCGTCCATTTCTCCGTCAGCCACCTCGGTACTGAGATCGACTCGGGTGACGCCACCGTCGACAATGGCAAGGCCACCTGGACCTACACGACGCCGAGCGAGGACGGCCAGGGATACCTCGTCACCGCGACCGGTGGGGACGGCACCCACGCGGAGACCGCCATCGACGCCTCCACCAGCTGGACGCGCTTCCCGCGCATGGGCTACCTCTCCCACTTCAAGCCCACCGCCCCAAAGGGCTTGGCGGGCAACGCCACCTACGAGCCCTACCTCTTCAACGCCCCGTCGGACTACGTCACGAAGCTCAGCCAGGACTACCACCTCAACGCATTCCAGTACTACGACTGGCAGTACCGCCACGAGCAGCCCGTCGCAACCGGGGACATCAAGGAGCAGTGGCCTCTCTGGTACGAGAACAATTACGCCTCTGCCGCGACCATCAACAGCTACGTGACCACTGCGGGCAACGTCGGCGCGGCCTCGCTCGCCTACTCGATGGCGTACGCTGCCAATGACAACTACGACACGAACAAAATCAAAGACGAGTGGCGACTGCACAACGAGAACGGCTCCTACTGGGACCGCCCACTCGGCGTACAGTGGTGGGTTCAGACCCCCGAGGGCGTGGACAAGCCGGCGGGCCACCAGTACATGATGAACGTCAACAACAAGGGCTGGCGCGACTACATCACCGGCCAATACGTGGACCAGAAGAAGGCGTTCAACTTCACCGGCACGCACATCGACACGCTCGGTGAGACCCATAAGAAGGATGCTTCCGGTAACGATCTCGACCTGACCGAGGGCCTGTCGTCGCTCGTTGACGAGACCGCCGAGAAGACGAAGGGCGCAGTGGGCGTCAACCTGCCCGATGGCGCCGGCAACGACAAGCTCATTAACGGCTCGTCCACGTACCTGTACACCGAGCTGTGGAACAACAACGAGACGAACGCGCAGGTGGCCTCCTACCTGCAGGGCGTGCGTAGCTCGGGCGCAAAGCAACCGCTGATCGTGGCCGCCTACGCAAACGACTACGATCCAACCACCCTCTACTGGGATGCAGCGGCCAACGAGTACAAGCACCCCGAAATCGCTGCCGACAACGGCGTGCGTATCGAGGCCGAGGCCGACCAGTCGAGCGTGAGCGGCGACGTCACTATCGTGTCCGGTGACGCATCCGCGTCGGGCGGCTCCTACGCGTCGGGCATTGCCAAGGACGGCGACGCCGTCACCTTCACCGTTGACGCAGGACAGGGAGGTACCTTTACCTTCTCACCGCGGTACTCGAGCCCTCAGGCCGATGGCGCCAGCCACCAGGTGATGATTGACATGGGTAAGACCGGGCAGCAAAAGCTCCTGAAGTACGTCACGTTCAACAAGACGCAGAGCGATTCTGACTGGCGCGAGGATATCAGCATCAACGTGGAGCTCACCCCGGGCACCCACACGATCTCCTTCCCGATCGACAAGTACGAGAAGTACGCGCCCGTCAACATCGACTGCATTACCTTCCGCGAGTTCAACTCGGACTCCGTCAAGCTCGCGGACGCGGTGTTCGCTGCGAACGGCGCGCATCACCTGGAGCTCGGCGACTACGGGCGCATGTTGGACAACCAGTTCTTCCCTGAATCCGGCCGCGGCATGTCCGCTGATCTCCAGACGTGGATGAAGAACTACTACAACATCTCCACCGCCTACGAGAACCTGCTCTTCGGCGACAACCTGACGCGCAAGGAGCACCAGGTCGAGGTCTCGACCGCTGGCGTAGGCCTGCCGACGTCGACGGACGGATCCGCGAACACGATCTGGGCGAACACCATGACGTCCAACGCGGGCACGGCCCTGCACCTGATCAACCTGCGCACCAACGACAGTGACGGCAACGACGAGTATTGGCGTAACGCCGCGAAGCGGATCCTCCCATTCGGCGACACGTCCGTCACCTACCACCTGGAGCAGGGCGAGCAGGTCCCCGGTTCTATCTTTGTCGTCAGCCCTGACGCTGATGGTGGCCGCCCGACGCAGCTCGACTTCACGACGGGCACGGATGAGCAGGATCGCACGACTCTCACCTTCAACGTGGGCTGGCTGTCCTCGTGGGACATGGTCGTCTTCTCCCCCACCAAGTCCGCAGACCGCACAGCTCCGAACACGTCAGGCAACGCCGATTCGGACAATGCGGGGCTCGTGCCCGCGACGACAGTCGGCCAGCTGCGCAACGGCCTCGGCCAGTGCCTGACCTCCCATGATCCGAAGGGCTCCAACGGCACCCCCGTGTGGAACAGCAACTGCGCCGTCAGCAGCACCGCGCAGACCGTCATCTACCAGGGTGATGGGCACCTGCGCATCGGCGATCGCTGCGTCGACGTGGTCGGCGGCTACACCGGCGAGGGCACGGTCGCACACATGTGGACGTGCTACCCGGGGCTCGACTCCCAGAAGTGGGATATCAACGGCTCTGGTCAGCTGGTGAACCGCGCGTCGGGCCTGTGCCTGACGATTCCGGGCGATACGACGCAGGAAGGCACGCAGGCGGTCATCTCGCAGTGCTCTGACGCCTCCACGTCGCAGCGCTGGACGCTCACGAACGTCTCCGGGCGCTAAGACGCCCCCTCCCCGGCACGGGCACAGCCGGGGAGGAGACAGCGCCCCGGTGCGCTGCAACAAGACTCGGCCCCGGCCTCGTCAATTATGTACGAGGCCGGGGCCGAGTCAGCGTGAGACGGAGCGTCAGGAGCGGGCAACCTCGACGAACGGCGCCTGTACCAGGTTCGACAGCGCCGTGATGTAGGCGCCGATCTGCTTACGGTTAAGGCCGTTCTGCATGAGGTTCGGCATGCCCTTCGTCGAGCAGGTGACCTCGACGACGACACCTTCCTCATTCGGAATGAAACCGACGACGAGGTTCTCACCCCAGGACATCATGCCCATCGGGGTATCAAACGTAATCACGCGGCCGTTCGGGTCGGCGCCCGTCAGCGTCGCCTTCTTGACCGCCTGCACGGCCTGGGTAGCTGCCGGGAACAGCTGCTCGAACGGCACGTTGAACTGAAACGCCTGCGTCGTGGAACGCATACCCATGAGTGTCTCCTTCAGGATCTCTATTGGCGCAGTCGGCGCACGGGTCACGCGTCGACCGGCGAAGAAGGACATACACACTCGCTTCGATATGACGAGAAAGAGGAGCTCCTTCTTCTAGCAGACTCAGCGTATCAGGAGTGCGCCCAATCACCTATTTCCATGTAGCCGCGCACCCACATGTGCTGCTGCCGGACGCCCGACGCGCATCCGGCAGCAGCACACACTCACTCAGGACAGCGGCTCGAAGGGGCTCACCGACACCGAGGGGATCTCCCTGCACACGCGCAGGGTCAGCTGCAGGCTCGTCGCGCCGCTGCCGGCCTCGGACATGATATCGACCAGCTCCGAATCAGCGGGGTTGCAGCCGTCGACGCCGTCCGTCGACTCGGCCGTCAGAGTCACTCCCACGCGCCCACCCTGAGCGATCGTGTACACATTGCCAGGGTCTTCGCCCTCGCGAACGGCGGTCGAGAGCACCGAGCCGCCGCTGGAGAAAACAACCTGCGGGAAGCCGTCAATCCAGCACGAGGGACCCTCGTTCGTGAATCCCAGGGACACGTAGGTCGTGCCGCCCGCCTCCTGCGTGCTATCGATCGCGGGCTGCAGGTTCGACAGGTCGCAGCGCTGATCGTTGTCGGCAACATTCACCTCGGGGGCCTGGTTACCCTCGTTGGGCACGCCGCTCTGCGGGCTCGCGCCGCTCTGTGCGGGCATACCGCTCTGGGAGGCCGAGGCGCTCGGGGATGCGGACGAGGTCGTGGACCCCTGCTCGGGAGTAGCACCCTTCGGGGAACAGGCGGCAAGCCCCAGTGCGAGAGCCGACAGGGAGGTCACGGCAAGAATGCGTCGCGTGTTGATCATGCGCCCATCCTATGGAGCCACGCGCAGCTCACGCACCGCCACGCCGGGCAGCGCCCAGGGGTGACAAGCGGCGCACTCGAGCGAACCACCCGCCGCGCCCCGGCCTCGTCCCCGTTATCGAGCGACAGGCTCGATCTCCACGGGGGCCACGTCCATCTCAGCCAGCGGCACCACCCGATCCTTGCGGGCCACGTGGTAGCCCAACCAGACCACGCCGAACAGCGGCAGGCCGATATAGGAGGAGGCAACCTCCCAGACCTGGCCGTGAAGCACTGCTTCATAGTTCTGGCCGGCCATGACGACCAGGCACATGACGAAAGCGATGATGGGACCGGCCGGGAAGAACGGCGATCGATACGGCAAGTCCTCGAGGCGATACCCCTGCAGCAGGTACGCGCGGCGGAATCGAAGATGACTGACCGCGATGCCCAGCCACATGATGATGCCGGAAATACCAACGATGTTCACCAGCCAGATGTACGCGTCGTTGAATACCAGCTGCGTGAGGAAGCCCAACGCCGCCATCATCGTCGTCACCGCCATCGCATAGGCGGGCACGCCGCCCTTGGTGACGCGCGCGAAGATCGCGGGCGCCTGGCGCTTGAGGGCCATCGAGTGCAACATGCGCGAGGCCGCGTACAGGCCCGAGTTACCGGCCGACAGGATCGACGTGAGGATGACCGCGTTCATGACGGCGGCCGCCACGCCGATCCCCATGCGCGCGAACACGAGCGTGAAGGGCGACTGTGCGATGTTGTTCGCCGAGTCATCGGCCGCGCTCAGCAGGCTCGGGTCCGTGTACGGCAGCAGCGTGCCGATCACGGCGATCGCTCCGATGTAGAAGAACATGATGCGCCAGAACACCGTGCGAATCGAGCGAGGCACGTCCCTGCGCGGATTCTCAGACTCGCCCGCGGCCACGCCCACCAGCTCTGTGCCCTGGAAAGAGAAGCCCGCGATCATAAAGACCGCAATGACGCCCACGAAACCGTTATGGAAGGGCGCGTCCCCGATCGTCCAATTCGACAGGCCCGGAGAGTTGTCGCCCATCACGCCGGCGATCATCAAGACGCCCGACAGGACAAAGATGATGACGATGACGACCTTGATTGCGGCCAGCCAGAATTCGGCCTCGCCGTAGACTCTCGCCGAGAGCGCGTTGAGCCCGACGACGATGACGAGGAAGCCCACCGCCCATATCCACGAGGGCACAGAGGGGAACCAGTAGGCCATGACCAGGCCCGATGCCACGAGGTCCGCAGCCACCGTGACCGCCCAGTTGAACCAGTAGTTCCACCCCATCGCGAAACCGAAGGACGGGGAGACGAACTTCGTGGCGAAGGTCTGGAAGGAGCCCGCGACCGGCTGGTGCGCGCTCATCTCGCCCAGGGACTGCATGAGGAGTAGCACCATCACGCCAATCGCCGCGTAAGCGAGAAGAGCACCGCCCGGACCGGCGTTCGAGACCGTCCTACCGGAGGCCAGGAACAGGCCCGTGCCGATCGCTCCGCCGATGGCGATCATCTGCATGTGACGCGACGCCAGGCCGCGCTTCAGCGCTGTATTGGAGCGCTCCTGCACATCGGTGGCGATGTCGTCGGGAGTGGGGGTTTCCATGACTGGGTTCCTCATCTGTCGATCGTCGAGTCCCATCTTAGCCCCACAAATGCTTGTGTCGAACTTGGTAGTTTCTTTTCTCATTCTTTAACGAGGTCGGGGCCGATTTCCGCTCTTGACACCCCCTTCCTCGCCACCGCCTCGTCGCCCCTCACGCGCCTCACACACACGAGGCGGTTACACTAAACCCACCCACGCCACCGCAGGAGGTCCCTATGACACAGTCCCTCATGAGCATCGGCTGGATGCTCCTCGCTCTCGTCCTCTCTGCATCCATCGGCCTCGAACGCCAGATCCGAGGCAAGAGCGCAGGCATCCGCACACAGGCCATCGTCGGCCTCACCGCCTGCCTCATGATGCTCATCTCCAAGTACGGCTTCTCCGACATCCTCGTCGACGGGATCACCCGCTACGACCCCTCGCGCGTCGCCTCGCAGATCGTGTCGGGCATCGGCTTCCTCGGCGCGGGCATCATCCTCACCCGGCACGGGGCGATCCGAGGCCTCACGACCGCCGCGACGATCTGGGAGACCGCCGCTATCGGCATGGCCTGCGGCGCCGGACTGTGGTGGCTCGCCCTCGCCGGAACCGTCCTGCACTTCATCGTCATCGCCCTGCTGACCCCGCTCGTCCAGTTCATCCTCATGCGCACCCACGGGCACAAGGTCACGCTCACCATCCACTACACGCCAGGCCACGGGGTACTCTCGACGTTGCTGGGCCAGGTCTCCTCCCTCGGCTGGAACGTCTCAGGCGTATCGACCCGCACGGATTCGTCTGAGCGCGCTACTACCGCTCGATTCACGGCGACGACTCGCCAAGACCTCTCGCGGTCTCTCCTCGTGACCACACTCGCCGACCTCGACGGCGTCGCGGGTGTGGATATCAGCGAGGACGACGACGAGTAAACGTCCCACACCACACATACGGGAGGGCCCGCGGCGCTTGCCGCGGGCCCTCCCGTTACATTCTCCGAGCGTGTCAGGAACGCGTCCCGAAGGGGTTGTAGGGCTTATCGCCCTGCTGACCCTGGTTGTTGTAGCCCTGCTGACCATACTGATTCTGGCCGTACTGAGGCTGCTGGCCGTACTGCTGCTGACCGTACTGGCCCTGCGCCGCCTGGGGAGCCTGGAAACCACCCTGCTGCTGAGCGCCGGGGTAACCGCCCTGCTGCCCCTGCTGGCCGTACTGCTGCTGACCGTACTGGCCCTGCGTGGCCTGCGGAGCCTGGAAGCCACCCTGCTGCTGAGCACCCGGGTAACCGGCCTGCTGGCCGTACTGCTGCTGGTTCTGCTGGTTACCCTGCGGAGCCTGGAAACCACTCTGCTGGCCCTGCTGACCGTACTGCTGCTGGCCAGGATGGTTCATGGGTGCCCCGGTGAAAGCGCCACCGAAAGCGTTCGGGTCATTCACCGGCGCGACCTTGCCGTTCTTGAGCTCAAGGAGCAGGATGCCGCCGGACACACCGAGGCCAATCGAGAAGAGGAAGAAGAGAATTCCGCCAATGCTGGGAGTCGCTTCACCGAGAATGCTCAGGAACTGGAGCACGCCCAGCAGAGCGACCACGATCGCGGCGATACCCGAGGACAGGAACGCCCACTTCTGATTCGTGAACCAGTAGGCAGCTCCCAGGCCAAGGACGACCAGCATGAGGAAGATGTGGAAGAAGGCGTAACCGCCCGCCCCGAACATCGAGAAGGAAATGCCGTACACCGACGCGAACGGCAGGACCATCGACACGATCGACAGGACGAAGGACGCCGCCATACCGATGAGCGCGTACGTCGCGCGCACGGAACGGCCCTTCACCTTGCCGGTCTCGTTGACGACAGCGTTCTGGAACTGGTTGAACGCCGTGTTCGCGGCCGCACCGAACTGCTGCGCGGCAGCCCCAAACTGCTGGCCAGTCGACGCGCCCTGCTGAGCGCCCGGGGCGGCGTACGGGGACTGCTGACCGGTCGGCGCGTACCCCTGGGGGCCGCTCTGAGCAGCGTACGGGGACTGCTGGCCCGCCTGCTGGCCGTACTGCGGCTGGGCGTAGCCCTGCTGAGAACCGGTAGCTTGGGCCGGATTCTGGCCGTAGGCAGAAGCCTGCGACGCGGCGTTCTCTTCGGCGGCAGTCTCGGCCGTGGAACGCTCGCCGGATCCTTCAACGATCGTGCGTTCGAGGTCCTCGTCCGAGATCGAAGACGCCGCATCCACGGGCGTCTCCGTCACGGGTGCCACCTGGGGCTCCTCGGAGACCGGCTCGGGTTCAATGACCGACTGAGCCTCCTCAACCACGGGCGCAGCCTCGGCCTGAGGAGTACCCCACACATCAGACTGCACGGGCTCAGGCTCGGCAACGGGCGCAGGCTCAACGAACGGCTGAGCCTCCTCAACCACGGGCGCGGCCTCGGCCTGAGGAGTACCCCACGCATCAGACTGCACGGGTTCAACGACCGGCTCGGGTTCAACGACCGGCTCGGGTTCAACGACCGGCTCGGGTTCAACGGACGGCTGAGCCTCCTCGACCACGGGAGTAGCTTCGGCCTGCGGAGCACCCCACGCATCAGACTGCACCGGTTCGGGCTCAGCAACAGGCGCAGCCTGTGCGGTCGGCTCGCCGGCCTGGGGGCTGAAGGGGTCAGTCGGCTGTACGGGAGCAGATGCGGGAGCGGGCTGAGCCACGGGGGGCTGCGCGGGAACGACACCTCGGTTGGCTAGCCACTGGGCAAGCGCTGGGTACAGCGACGGGTGCGACGCCACATACGGATGCAGATCCGCACGAGCGGCGGTGATATCGGCGAGATCCTGTGCTGTCAGCGCCGGATTGCTCATGTCTGCAGCGGTGAGCTGCGACAGATCAATAGTGCTCATCTCAATTCCTCTCGCACCCGAAGGCGCAGTTCCTGATGGCGAACATCCAATACTATCGCGTCAAGACGCGGATTAGTCAAGGCGCTTACCCTTTGACATGCCGGTGACAAGCAAAAGACCCGGCCCCTCACGGGACCGGGTCTGTGGTGGTAGCGGGGACAGGATTTGAACCTGCGACCTCCGGGTTATGAGCCCGGCGAGCTACCGAACTGCTCCACCCCGCGTCGGCTCTAGATACTTTAGAGCATTCAACGGGAGGACACAAACCGAAAGCGGTGATGTACGTCCTAGCTACAGGGCACTGTCAGGAGCAGTCGAAGCGAAGCCCCTACTGCGCAGTCTGCGCGGAATCATCCGGAACTCCAGGCACCACGGGCGCGCCACTCGGAGGCGCAAGCGTGGGACTCGGAGCCTGCACCGGCATCCCTTGGGGCGGCGCGGGCGGGGTTGCCGACACGCGCATCGGAGCTCCCTGAGGGGGTGCGGGCGGGGTTGCCGACACCTGCATCGAAGCTCCCTGTGGGGGCGCGGGCTGAGCAGGAGCCGTCCCGTGAGGGTAATAGCCGACCGGAGCACCGAAGGGAGCACCGACGGGAGCGGAAGCAGAGGAACGCCGGTCGGGTACAGCAAGCACAATGGCAATGATGAGACCGGAGCGCACGATCAGCCAGATCAGAACCATACGCACAACGAGCAAGGAGGCATACCAAACATCACCGAAGACCGACGGATCGAGCGTCGGAGGCATAAATAGCCAGTACCAGCGCCCGCCTTCCAAGACGGCAAACACCGGGTCAATGAGCAGGAAGGACACGAGAACGACGCCGACCAGAGCGTAGCGCACTGCGTTGCTTCGTTTTTTGAGCGCGACAGCGGACAGCACGATCGCCGCGATGTACGTAATGACCGACTCATAGAACCAGACGCTCGTAAAACGCTCGAAGTAGATGCTCAAGTCGTCGAAGAAATAGGGAATGAAGATGTTCACGAGCGCGATTACCCAAAGGATCAGCTCAAGCCTCAGGCACACCCGCACGCGCGTGGAGAGCTGTGGACGCGTGGGTCGAGCCATCGCGTAGGGGCCCGGCTGTCCCCAGGCTTGCGGTGTGGGCATCGGTTGAGCGCCACCCTGGTACGGGACCCCCTGAGCAGCACCGGAGAATTGACCGGGAGCAGTGTAAGCCCCATGTGCACCGCCGGGAGGGCTGGGCAGGGGATTCGGGATTTGAGAATTGCTCACTGTCAGGTTCCTTCCGCGTGTGTTGGTGGCGCGTGAGCACGCATGATCTTCATCATATCGGCAGCATGCTACCGACATGACGAAACACACGGAGGGACTTTCCCGGCCGTGCACAAACCCCACCGTCACATGGGACGCGCCCGGCCCACCTCACAACGTGATCGGCAGGGCCGGGCGCGCAACGCACCGAGAGCGCCTATGAGCCGCTTTGTGCTCCGCTCGTCGCAGATGCGCTCGGGCTCGGGCTGGGCGCCCGCGATCCGGAGTTCGAGGTCGCCGACGAGGACGTACCGAGCGCCGCCTGCGCGGCCTCCGCACGAGTCAGGGCGTCATGCAGGCGCGTCTGGGCCTCGCCGTACGCGGTCCAGTCGCCCTTGCTCATCGCCGCATCTGCGTCGCGCATCGCCTGCGCGGCATCGCTGACGGCCTGGGACAGCTGGGTACTCGCGTCGGAAGAGTTCACACCCGACTGGGAGGTGTCCCCCGATGGCGGAGTCGTCGCACCGGGAGAGGTTGACGAGCTTGAATCGTCCGACACGAGCTGGCGCAGCGACTCCTCGAGGGTCGGCGCGAAACCAACCTTGTCACCGAAGGCGGTGAGCACCGAACGAAGCACGGGGTAGGACGCGGATCCGGTGCCCTGCACGTAGACGGGCTGCACGTAGAGCAGGCCGCCGCCGACCGGCAGGGTCAGGAGGTTGCCTCGGATAACCGTCGAATCGGCCTGGTTGAGCAGGTTGAGCTGGGTGGCGATCTTCTCGTCCGAGTCGTACTTGTTTTGGACCTGGCCGGGACCCGGCACGGTCGTCGACGATGGCAGGGCCAGCAGGCGAAGCTTGCCGTATCCCTCGCGCACCTGGCCCGGCGTGTTGCCCGTCTCCGAGTCCACCGCGAGGAAGCCGGCCATGGCCTCGCGACGTCCCTCGCCGCCGCCACCGGGGACGAAGACGGAGGTCAGAGAGAACTCGGCGCTATCCTGGCCGGGCATCTGCATGGTCAGGTAGTACGGGGGCTGCAGGGCGGTCGGTGCGGGCAGCGGGTTGCCTGCCGCGTCCGTGCGCGGGCTCGAATCGGCGGACGAAGCCGCGCCGTAGGTGGAGGTCTCCTCGGCCAGGCGCCAGCGGTCGCCACCGGAGTAGAAGCCCGCCGCGTCGGTCACGTGGTAGGTGGCCAGCAGGTTGCGCTGCACCTTGAACATGTCCTCGGGGTAGCGCAGGTGGCTCATGAGGTCGCCGGAGATAGCGGACATGGGCTCGACGCTGCCTGGGTAGATCTTTTCCCACGTGCGCAGGATCGGATCCTGATCGTCCCAGCGGAACAGGCGCACGGATCCGTCGTAGGCGTCCACGACGGCCTTGACGGAGTTGCGCATGTAGTTGATCTTGTTCGCCTGCACGTACTGGCCCATCTGCGTGGACTGCGAGTCGACCGTGGCGTCCGAGAGCGACTCGTGCTGGGCGTAGGGGTAGTTGTTCGTGGTGGTGTACGCATCGACGACCCACACGAGGCGCTTGGGAGTCGAGGCGTCCCCGTCCATGTCGACGACCGCCGGGTAGGCGGACTGCTCGAGCGTCAGGTAGGGCGCGACCTTGGACACGCGCAGCAGCGGGTCGCGGTCATACAGGATTTGCGAGGCCTCGTTCGTCTGAGAGGAGAAGAAGAGGTCCGTGGAACCGAACTTGATCGCGTACAGGAGTTTGTTCCACACGTTGCCCACGGACGGGCCGCCGTTGCCGGTGAACGTCGTGGAGACCTGGCCGCCCACCGCGGTGTCGTCCGGGTAGTCGAGCTCCTGCGGGTCGGCGCCTTGCGGGGCACCGACGATGGAGTAGTCGGGCGAACCGGGGCTGAAGTAGACGCGCTCCTCGTAGTCACCCATTTCGCCGACCGAGGGCACGGACTGCTCCCAGTAGGACGGCAGGCCGTCGCTGGTCAGCTGGTTGCCGTAGGCGGCGACCGCACCGTAGCCGTGCGTATAGACGGTGTGCTGGTTGACCCAGGTCTGCTGCTCGGCGGACAGGCCCGAGAGGTTCAGCTCACGCACGGAGATGACCGTGTCGCGTCGCTCCCCGCCCACGTTGTAGCGATCGACCTTCATGCCGGAGTTGAAGCCGTAGTAGAGGCGCGACTGCTGGAGCTGCTGGACGGTCTTCGTGATGACCTTGGGGTCCAGGAGGCGCACCTGGGAGGTCAGTGTGTCGTTGTCGAACTGACCGGCAGAGGCCGTCGTCGCCGCGTCGTAGTTGGTCTGGTAGTCGACGTTGTCGAGCCCGTATGCGGCCAGCGTCGCATCAATGTTTCGCTGAATGTAGGGCGATTCAAGGGTGCGCTGGTTGGGGCGCACGCGGAATTGCTCGACGAGGGCCGGGTAGGCACCAGCCAGCACGAGGGCGGCGACAACGGTAACGGCCACACCGGTGACGGGCAGGCGCCACGTGCCCTTGAAGGCCGCGACGACGAAGAGGACCGCGACGAGGCCGGAGATGACCGCCAGAATCGAGTGCGCCGGCAGCGTCGCGTTGATATCGGAGTACATGGCGCCATGGATGGAGCCGGAATCCGAGGTGAGCAGCTCGTAGCGGCCCAGCCAATAGTTCACGCCGATAAACAGGGACAGGCAGGCAGCCATCATGCCGGTCTGCAAGCGCGCCTGCTTGGAGGCGTGAGGACGCGGGGCGAGGCGAATCGTCCCGTACAGGTAGGACACGATGATTGCTGCAACCAGGCCGATGGCGGTGACCGTCATGAGGAAGGAAACGAGCACCTTGAGTGCGGGCAGGACGAACACGAAGAAGGAGATGTCCAGCCCGAACTGGGGGTCAACCTGCCCGAAGGACGAACGGTTGAGGAACTGCAGGAGTGTGCGCCATTCAGTAGCCAGGCGCGCACCGTTGGAGAAGCCAAAGAAGAGAGCGACGCCCCAGAACGCGAGGCGACGCATAGGTTCGAGTGCCTCTTGGTAGCCGCGCAGGGCAGCCGAGGCCTCGCCGCGGGTCGAGGACGCACGATGCCGGTAGGCGAAGGACATCGAGAAATAGATGAGGGCCGTCGCCACAACGAAGCCAACGACAAATAGGCCGATGTGCGCTCCCCACTGCGTGAGGATGACGCGTGTGGCGCTCATCTGGCGGAACCACAGGATCTCGGTCCACACGATGGACGCCGCGTAGATGATGGCTCCGATAACTGCCAGCGCCACGATCGTGATGCCGGCGGGACCGGGCTTGCGGACGGTGAGCTGCCTGGGCGCACGATCAGGGTCTCGCGGAGCGCGCGCTCCACCCGGGGGAAAGACTGAAAAATCGAAGCTCACGGCATTCCTCTCTGTCAAACCGATGGCTTCAAACCAGTGTAGCGGCGTACAGAGGTAACTTCGCCTCGGTCTTATTCGCTCTCCGTGAGATTATGGGAGGCATGACTGTTGAGATGATGCCGAGTGCGCGCGAGATCGCGCTGGCCAACGTGGTTGTCGATATCGAGAAGGGCGCTGCCCGGGTGGGCTGGGATCACGCGCCTTCCATCTATGCGCTGGTCCCCACGGCGACACTGTTGGCCGACCCGAATCTGCCCGCCGACATCGCCGAGCAGCTGCGCTCCGGCTGGGATGGCAGCGATGAGCACCTGAGCGCCATCATCCAGGAGGATCTGGCCGACGACGACATCGAGCAGGTCCTGGCACACCTGGCATGGCCCGAGACGGTGCCGGGTGCGGCGATCACGGTCGAGCGTATCGTCGTTCCCCCGGAGGTCGAGGACGAGGCCCCCGAGGACCCCGAGGAGGCCCTCGCGTTCGTGGCTAACCACCCGCTGCGCACCGACGTGCGCCTAGCCGTCGGCGTCATGCGCAGCGGCGAGTCCTGGTGTGCGCTGCGCACCCGCGCCTTCGACTCCGATGACAAGGTCGGGCAGGGCTCGAACCTCGTTCCCGCCCTGGTTGACGCCCTGCGCGCATCCCTCGAGCCGGTCACGGACGAACAAGCCTGAGGCGCATGAGGAGGCCCCGGCCTCGTCCCGGACCAAAAGGACGAGGCCGGGGCCATGTCGCACCCACCTGACCGAAGGCGGTGGGTGGGCTAGCGAGCGCTACTGGCAGGTCGGCAGGCTATCCCCGGTGCCGTCAGCGATGGAATGCACGGCGGTCACTGCCTCGTCGAGGGTGGACACCGACACGACACGCAGGCCGTCGGGGACGTGCCCGACGACCTCGTCGCAGTTTGTGGAAGGGGCGAGGAACCACTGGGCCCCATCGCGGTGTGCGCCCCACAGCTTTTGCTGGATGCCTCCGATGGCGCCGACCTGACCGTCGTAGGACATGGTTCCAGTGCCCGCGATCGAGTTGCCGCCGGTCATGTCACCGGGGGTGAGGCGATCGATGATGCCGAGCGAGAACATCATGCCGGCGCTCGGACCTCCCACGCCCTCGATGTTGACGCTGATGGTGACAGGCAGGGTTGGCTCGACGGAGAGGTAGATTCCCAGCTTGGAGCCGCTTTCCGTCGCCGAGGCTGCCACGGAGTCGAAGGAGAGCTCCTGGGTCTCACCATTCCTCTCGACCGTCAGCGTCATCGTCGATCCCGCGGGGACCGTGCGCATGAGCGAAAAGGGCGTCACTGCTTCCGCGACCTCGTGGCGGGTCCCGTCGGGCGTGGTGATGGCGCGCAAGATATCGCCTTGCTCGACGATCCCCTCGGCGTTCGATCCCTCAACCGCCCCCTCGATGGTCACGGTCGCGGGAACGTCCCATCCGAGGTACTCGAGGGCTGCGACTTGGGACGTCGTCTGCGAGTTACGCATCATGGCCAACTGTGCGTCGCTCACCTGCTGGCGCGTGGTCCCTGCGGGATACACCGACTCGTAGTCCATGATCTTGCTGTGAGGGTCGAGGTAGGCGGCGATGAGCTGAGCAAAATTCAGGCGAGAGTCGGGACTGCCCGATTCGGAGACCGTCACCATGCGCAGCTGACCCTGCCCGGGTTTCGCCGGATCGAGATACGAAGCGGACTCGGGCTCATCCTGTTGGATGGGTTCTCCCGTCGCTGGGTCAGTCCCGTCGATCTCGAGGACCGGGACACCCTTGTCCGACCCCAACACGTTGAACGTCGGGCCGGGGCTATTGACCACGAAGGGAACAGGGACCAGGAAGAGGATCACAACCATCGCGAGAGCAGCCAGGATAGCTGTGAGGATACGCCAGCTGATGATCGGTGTACGTTTCGTTGGAGCCTGCTCGAAGGACAGGAGATTGTCGGCTGACGAGGTCATCTGTGTGTCACTCACCGTGTCATTGTGTCCCACGCGGGGCGCGGTTGCACGCGCGCCGGGCCCAGCGCGTTCAGCTCTCAGCGTTTTCGCAGGGATTTGCCAGCTGAGTCGCACGAGCGCTCGCTAGGCTGAGCTCATGAACGAGAACGAGTCCGGCACCCCCTTTGAGGATTTCCTGCGCTCCGTGTTGGGCGACGAGGCCGCGGCCGAGGCCGCTCGCGCGCTACAGGCGCAGGGCTTTGACCCCGCGAACCTGCCCGCAGAGTTTTCCGATCCTGCGCGCATGCGCGCCGCGATGGGCCAGTTCCAGTTCCTCATGAACACGACAGCCGGCCCGGTCAATTGGCGCCTGGTGGAGGACGGCGCGAAGCAGGCCGCGTACGCCAGCGGCGACCCTGCCCCCACGGCCACCGAGGCTGAGGCTGCACGTCAGGCGATGACGGTCGCGGACCTGTGGCTCGACGCGGTCACGGATTTCGCGTCGGGCCCGGTGGATCGGGGCGTGTGGAGCAGGGTGTCGTGGGTCGAAAACACGATCCCCACCTGGAAGCGCATCTGCGAGCCGATTGCCCTGAACGTGTCGCGCGCGCTGTCTGCAGCGCTGTCTGAGCAGTTCGGGCAGGGCAGCCTCGACGATTCCGCTTCGCTTCCCGACGGCATGGCGGCGATGCTCGGCAAGACCCAGGAGATGATGCCGCGCCTGTCGGCGATGATGTTCTCCGCTCAGATTTCCCGCGTACTGGCTGCCCTGGCGGGCGAATCTTTCGGCACTTTTGACACGGGCATCCCCCTGTCGGATACCTCGCACGCGGCGCTCCTCCCCCACAACATCGCCCAGTTCTCCGAGGGGCTCGACATCCCCTTCGACGAGGTGCGTCAGTTCCTCGCCGTGCGCGAGGCCGCGCACCGGCGCCTCTTCGCGTCCGTTCCGTGGCTGGAGGGCGACCTCGTGCGCGCTGTCGAGCGCTACGCCTCTCAGATCGCGATCGACACGGAGGCAATTACCGAGGCCGCCCGTTCTGTTGACCCCTCGGATCCGCAGTCTGTGGAATCGGCGCTCAGCGGCGGCGTGTTCGCGCTGTCCACGACGCCGGACCAGCGCCGCGCCCTCACGCGCCTGGAGACGATGCTCGCCCTCATCGAGGGCTGGGTCGAGGTCGTTTCGGCCCAGGCCACACTGCCCTATCTGCCCCACGCGGATGCGCTGCGCGAGATGATGCGCCGTCGGCGCGCCTCCGGCGGTCCCGCCGAAGAGATCCTGGGGACTCTCATGGGACTGAAGATGCGCCCGCGCCAGGCTCGCGGCGCAGCGTCCATCTTCACCCTGGTGGAGGCCGACGGCGGTCGCGAGGCCCGCGAAGCCCTGTGGTCACATCCGGACATGGTGCCCACGGAGACCGAGCTGGCCACGCCCGACACGTTCCTGACCCTGCGCCGTGCGGCTGCGGAGGAGGACGCGGATATCGACGCTGCGCTGACCTCTCTTCTCGACGGGACGCTCGGTTGGGCGGACGGACTGCAGCCCGGCGACGAGGCCTCGGCCGGTTCGGACGAGTCGTCCTCGGACACCGGGGAAGCAGACGAGCCAGGCGAAACGAACTGAAACGTTCTCAAGAGATCTGACAAGTTTTCCACAGATTTCTCAAACGCCCTCACGCGAACGCTCTATAGGTCCATCATGGCTCCATCAGGTACAAACCGAAGGAGACTGATATGAACCTGGCACACAATACGGCAATCCTCTGGCGCGGACCGGGCAGCGTGCAGATCGGTGGCGACCGCAGCCGACACATCCTGCTCGACAACCTGCATGCGAGCGACCAGATCTGGCTGAGCAACCAGGCACACTGGACCCACGAGCGTGAGGACGCCCAGGCCTCGCCGGAGCTTCTCGCAGCCCTGGCCGAGGCGCGCCTGACGGATCGAAGCGAGGCACTCCCCCACCTTGCACTCGGCATTGTTGGGGCAGTGCCCGCAACGCTCCTCGCCCTCCACAGCCTCGTCGACACGTTCTCACTGTCGCTATCGATCGAGACCCACACCCTGGTCGACGAGGATTGGGACCGCGTGTTCGGAGGCCACTACACGGGCACACCGCGCCATCGGGCAGTGCGCCGCACCCTGCGCGATCTCATCCCACTCTCGCAGCTCTACGCACAGGGCACCCCCGAACTTTCGATTGTTTCCGCGGACAGGGTCGTCGACCCAGGTATCCCCTTCGAGCTGACCGCGCACGACTCCGCGCACCTCATCGTCACGCGCGGTGAGCACTCCTACGAAGTGGGCCCCTTCGTCATCCCGGGCGTCACCCCCTGCTATCAGTGCTCGCAGCACGCACGCGCTGCAGCGGACCCGTTCCACCTAGCTCACCTGCGTGAGCTGGAAAGCTGGCCGCTCGCACCACTGGCTCTGCTCGCTCACTTTGCGGCCGCTCAACGCGTGGGTCAGCTGGTCATGGACTTCGTCTCGGGGGCGCTCACTCAATCGCAGTGCGCGCAGGTAGCCACGATCGGCGAGGACGGGTCGATGCGCATCGAGGAGGTAGAGCCCGCCAGCAACTGCGTGTGCGGCATCGACGGGCTCGCTTCCTCGCTCACGCCCCTTCGTCGACGATGACCTCTTCGCCGCGCACGAGCGCGAGAACGGGGGCGGCGAAACGCTGCACCTTCACGTCTCCGATGCCGCGGATGACGCGCAGCTGAGTCGTGTTCTTGGGCATGGCCTGCGCGATGTCGCGCAGCGTCTGATCTGTGAAGACCGCAAAGGGCGGCACCCCCGCCTGGCGCGACACCTCGAGACGCCAGGCCTTGAGACGACCGAAGAGCTCGATCGCCTGGGGCGAGGCCTCCTCTTCGAAGGCCTGGTTGAGGGCACGCGTGGATGCACGAGCCCTCTTCTTGGGGGCACCCACACGCGCCTCCTCGGGCCAGATACCGTCGAGCAGGCGACTGCGCTTGCGCTTGCCGCGCCCATCGGCCCCCCGCGAGCGCGCCCACGATAAGGTCAGCAGATCGCGCGCACGCGTGACGGCCACGTACAGCAGGCGGCGTTCCTCCTCGCGCGCGGCGGCTGTCTTTGCGTACGAGATTGGCAGGAGTCCTTCGGCGACGCCGACGAGGAAGACCGCGTCCCATTCGAGGCCCTTGGCGGCATGAATGGTCGCCAACTCGACGCCAGCCTTGTCCGGTTCGACCTGGTAGGCGACGCGTTCGTCGAGTTCGGCGACGAAGGCGGCGAGCGTCTCCGCTTTGCTGTCGTCCGCCCAGCCGACGATCGCGTTCATGTTCGACCAGCGCTCGGAACCCGCCTGACCAGAGGGGGCCTCGGGCGCCCAGCCGACGCCCGACAGGACGTCGCGGACGATCTCGCCCACGCTCCCGTCGTCGGTGGCGGCTGCTGCCGCGGCCCGCAGGCGCGAGATGGCGGTGCGCACGTCGTCTCGGGCGAAGAAGGGCTTCCCGCCCGCGACAGCTACGGGGATACCGCGCGCGCCCAGGGCTTCCTCAAAGGCCTGCGACTGGCCGTTGGTGCGCATGAGGACAGCAATGTCGTGGGGTTGGACGCCGCCAGCGATGAGGTCCGCAATCTGAGCCGCAACGCCCTCAGCCTCAGCATGATCATCGTCGTAGGTGCAGTAGCCGACGTGCGCTCCGCCGTCACGCTGACTGGACAGGCGCACCGTGCCCTCGCGCTGGGAGGAACGAGCCAGGACATCATTTGCCACGCTGACGATCTGCGGGGTCGAGCGGTAGTCGCGTGTCAGCTCGACGATGCGTGCGCCCGGGTGCTTGCGGCCAAAGCCAGTCAGGTAGTCCGGGGACGCACCCGTGAAGGAGTAGATGGTCTGCGCGACGTCGCCGACCACGCACACGTCGTGGCGCCCACCCAGCCACAGGTCGAGCAGACGGGCCTGGAGGAGGTTAACGTCCTGGAACTCATCGACCACGAAGGAGCGGTATTGCTTACGCACGATCGAGGCAACGTCGGCGCGTTCCTGCAGCATGCCGCACAGGTAGATGAGAATGTCCTCGAAATCGATGACGCCGCGCTCATTCTTCGCATCCTCGTACACGTCGAGGAGGCGCGCCATATCCCCCGCGTCCAGACCGGCAGGCACGTCGCGGCGCAGGCGCGCCACGCGCGACGCATAGTGCGCGGCGTCGATCATCGACACCTTCGCCCATTCGACCTCGGCCGCGATGTCGCGCACGTTCGTGCGGTCGATCGTGATCCCCAGGCGCGCGGCTGAGGCCGCAACGAGGGATGCCTTATGCGGGATGACGTCGGGCAGCGGCCCGCCCACGACGGTGGGCCAGAAGTGGCGCAGCTGGCGCAGCGCCGCGGAGTGGAAGGTGCGCGCCTGCGCCTTCGGGACCCCCAACTGCGCCAGGCGATGGCGCATTTCAAAGGCAGCGCGTTGCGTGAAGGTCACGGCCAAGACGTTCGATGGATCGAAGGCGCCGACGGCCGCCCCGTAGGCAATGCGGTACGTAATCGCGCGGGTCTTACCCGTGCCCGCGCCGGCCAGCACGGCTAGCGGGCCCGCAACCTGCGTCGCGACGGCACGCTGATCGGGATCCAGGGCGTTCAGCAGTTCCTCGGGGTTCATGGCCCCCATTCTTTCATCGCCCACGCTCACTTGTGTCCCGCACCCTCGGGCCCGCTCGGCAGGTCGGCACCATACCATTCCCGAAGGAGCGCGTAAGCGATTGAGGCGCGACCGGGCGCGCTGATTTCACCGGATTCAAGCGCGCGCGTCAGCTCCTCGCGGCTGTAGAAGCGCGCCCACTCGATTTCCACGCCGTCCGCCTGCGGTGTCGGGTGCGCCTCGAGGGTTCGCGCACGGTATCCCATCATCTGCGACCGCCCGAAAGGCCAGGGCTGCGTCGCGACGTACGTGGGCGTCTCGATATCGACGCCGACCTCCTCGGCGACCTCACGCGCAACCGTCACGTCCGGAGATTCTCCCGCCTCGACGTAGCCGGCGATGATCGACACGAAACCGGGCTGCCACAGCGCGTTATGCGCCAGGAGGACGCGTCCATCGTGGTCCTGGACCAGGACGATGATCGCCGGATCCTGGCGCGGATACTCCAGGCGGTCGCACGTCTCGCATCGCGCGGCCCACCCGCCGGACACCAGCTGCACCGGCGCCCCGCAGCGCGAGCAGTAGCGGTAATTCGCATGCCAGAGCGCCAGAGTGAGCGCGGTCAGCGCCAGGGCCGCATCGTCGCCGTCAAGCTGCCAGCCAACCGCGCGCAAGTGCTCCCAGCGCCCCCAGGCCTCGTCCCGGCTGGTCTCGATCGCGATGACGCTGCGTCCACCCGCCACCCCGATGAACGAGGCCGTGGTTCCCTCGAGGCGGCGCGCGGCTTCATCCCCACTCAGGCGCCGCAGGGTCGGCGTACCCGCACGCTGCGCCCCGGCCTCGTCGAGGAGGACGAAACCGGCAGCGTCAACGACGATGACATCGGCCTCACCGGCGCGCACGAGGGCGGCGGGAGCCACGGAATCGCGCAGCGCGACCGCCGGATCAACGTGACCGCGAACGAGAGGTAGATCAAGACTCATAACTCCACGGTAACGCGGTGGGCTACCCTAGGCACTATGACAACTACTCCGCTGCGCGCCGATGGGCGCACCCCGTCCCAGCTCCGTCCCGTCTCCATTACCCGCGGCTGGTCGGGTACCGGCGAAGGCTCCGCCCTCATCGAGCTCGGCAACACCCGCGTCCTGTGTGTCGCCTCTTTCACTGAGGGCGTGCCGCGTTGGAAGCGCGACTCCGGCGAGGGCTGGGTGACCGGCGAGTACTCGATGCTCCCGCGCGCGACCGAGCAGCGTTCCTCCCGCGAATCCGTCAAGGGCAAGGTGGGGGGTCGCACCCAGGAGATCTCTCGACTCATCGGGCGTTCTCTGCGCGGCATCGTGGACGTGGCAGCTCTCGGCGAGAACACCATCGTCCTGGACTGCGACGTTCTGCGCGCCGACGGCGGCACCCGCACCGCGGCCATCACCGGCGCCTACGTGGCCCTGGCGGACGCAGTGACCTGGGCGAAGGACCAGGGCATCCTCAAGCCCTCCGCGAAGGTCCTCACCGATTCGATCTCCGCGATCTCCGTGGGTGTCATCGACGGCACCCCGATGCTGGACCTGCCCTACGTCGAGGACGTGCGCGCGCAGACCGACATGAACGTCGTGCAGACCGGCGACGGCCGCTTCATTGAGGTGCAGGGAACCGCCGAGCACGCGCCCTTCAACCGTGATGAGCTGGGCGAGCTCCTCGACCTGGCGACGCTGGGCAACGCCGAGCTCGCCCGCGCACAGCAGCTCGCACTCGAAGCACCCCTCATGGAGCGCGTCGAGGTGCGCCCGTGAGCGCGCGCCTGGTCTTCGCGACCTCCAACGCCCACAAGGTCAGCGAGCTCGAGGCCATCCTGGCCCCCGCATGGGAAGGATTCGAGGCGGGCTGCGTGGCACGCATGAGCGACTTTGACGTGGCCTCCCCGGTCGAGGACGGGGTGACCTTCGAGGAAAACTCGCTGATCAAGGCCCGCGCCCTGGCTCGCGCCACCGGCCTGGCGGCCATCGCCGACGACTCCGGCATCACGGTGGACGTGCTCGGTGGGGCACCCGGCATCTTCTCGGCGCGCTGGTCCGGCTCCCACGGGGATGACGAGGCGAACCTTCATCTGCTCCTCGATCAGCTCTCCGATGTGCCCGACCGCCACCGCGGCGCAGCCTTCGTATCGGCCGCCGTCCTGGTCACCCCCGACGGGCGCGAGTTCGTCAAGCGCGGCGAAGTACGCGGCACTCTGACGCGTTCCCCCCGCGGCGAGGGCGGATTCGGCTACGACCCGATCTTCGTCCCCGAGGGCTTTGAGGTCACGACCGCGCAGATGAGCGCCGAGCAGAAGAACGCGATCAGCCACCGTGGCATCGCCTTCCGCGCGCTCATGCCCCACATCGTGGAGTATCTGCGCGGCTGATACGTAGCGCAGACACAATCGTGCCGGGCACCCGAGGGTGTCCGGCACTTGTGTGATGCGCCCGCAGGCGCGCCATCAACGGGCGACGAGGTTACCGAAGATGGGGCGGTCCATCGAGAACTGCAGGGGATTGGTCTCTTGACGCACCCTGAAGTGATGGGCGAAGCGACGAAGGATATCTGCGACAAAACGAGACATGGTGTGCTCCTCTTTGAGTACCGTGCGATGGATCTGTCACCGCGTCGTACTTTTATGGTGCGCCTAAAATCGCGCATTTTCCATCGATATTTTCTAATTTTTCTGTGAAGTGCAACTTACAGACTTTTCCTTGAAACCACTTGATAAAGTCTTGACTATGAAACGCTGATTGTCTTAATTAATCCGACGGTGGATACAGGCCCATAACAATAGACACAGTGAGGGGGCAGGCCCTGGGCCTACCCCCTCACTACCCCCAATTCAACGTCGAGTCAGCGGGCGCGCGCCAGTCGCACACGGCGCGGCAGGTAGCGGCGCACATCGAAGAAGCGAACAACCTGCATGATGCGGCGCGCGAGACGGTCGCGCACACGCCAGATCATGGTGCAGCCAACGCCGATGAAGATGGCGTTCGTCAGGAAGGAGGGCCATGCGCCGGTCGAAGCGCAGGCGATCGCCAGCAGGATACAGCTGGAGACATTCAGGGAGTGGTAGCGCAGCGAGTCAGGTGCGAAGCGCTTGGAGGAGACCAGGTAGTAGGCGGCGATGGAGGCGGCCGCGCCAACCCATCCAAGGATCGTGATTGCGAGAGAGAAGATCGTCATGACTCATATGATGCACCTTCCGCTAGTCAAGCACAATTGAATGGTTCTATAGTTATCTTACAGTTTCGCTTAACAAAGGAGTTCGCATGGACATCGACCCTCGCCGCCTGCCTTTCCTCCTGTCCGTCGCGCGTGAAGGCGGCATTGTTGCCGCCGCAGACATCCTCATGGTCTCGCCCTCGGCAGTGTCCCAGCAGATCCAAAAACTCGAGGAAGAAGTCGGCCTCAAGCTCGTTGAGCGCACCACCTCGGGCGCCATCCTCACCCCCGCCGGCACCATCGTCGCCGAGGCCGGCGAACGCATCAACGCAGACATCGCCGAAGCCCTCAAGGCCCTGCGCCCCCTAACGGGACAGGTCACAGGAACGGTCACTATCGGCGCGTTCCTGACGATCTGCCGATCTACCCTGATTCCCGCACTCCCCGACCTCATCGAGGCCCTCCCCGGCGTCGACCTGCGCATCGAGGAAACCGAAGAAACCCCCGGCATGGCTGCGCTGCGCACGGGCCACTACGACATCCTCGTCATCGAACGAGACGAGGATCCGGGCCTCCCCCCGCGCGGATACACGGACATCCCATTCCTCGACGAGCCCTGGGTGCTCGTCACCCCCGACTCCGCTCCCCCGATTGGTTCAATTGAAGACCTGGCCGACCTCACGTGGCTACGCGTCAATCCCGGAACCAGCGGCGATCACGTCATGCGCCGCATCACCAAGGCGTTCCCGGATACACGCTGGGCACCGCACCTGTACACGACGTACGAGGCCGCGCGCTCCCTCGTGCGGGCACGCACAGGCTCGACAATCCTTCCCGCGATGGCGCTGGCGGGGGCACACACGGAGGGGATGCGCATCACGCCTCTTCCGTCGCTGGGCACACGCAAGATCCTGCTGCGGCACAAGAATCACGGCTGGTCCACGGCCGGCGGCCCCGCACGCGTCGCCGCCTACCTTGCTGAGTGGAAGCGCCACAACGCCACCTACTCAAAGCCCTCGGACTGATGCCTTCGGAGTCCGCGCCCGGCCGGTCGACGGGGCAAGGGACTGCTCAGAGGCTGACCTCCATGCCGGACGTCGCGAATTCGAGGGGCCCGCTCCACGCCTGACGAATCTCCGATGCAACCCGCTCACGAGGCGTCCACGGCTGAATATGGGTAGCGATCATGCGCTCCACTGCAGCCCTCGTCGCGAGAGTTCCCGCGCGCAGACCATCCATGTGCATGTCCGGCTCGGTTTCGTCGCTCGTAAAGCCAACCTCACTGAGGAGCACGTCGACACCGCGCGCCCCCTCGATGATCGTGTCGCACAGGTCGGTATCACCCGTATAGAACAGGGACACACGGCGGGACGGATCGTCCTCGGCAGGCCCCTCGATGCGCAGGCCGAAAGCCTCGACCGGATGCAGGGCACGGAACGGACGAATCGTCATGGGCCCCACAGCATACGATTCACCCAGCTGCATGTGGGTGAAGGCGAACTCAGCCTCATAGCTCTCATCATCGGTCGCACCCTCGATCTGACGGACGCGACGAATCGTCTCCTCGGGACCAAACAGCGACACTGGCCGGAGGGCGCAGGAGCCGGGACCCCACTTGCGGTAGACCTGCAGCGAGATGATGTCACCCATGTGGTCGGCGTGGCAGTGAGACAGTACCAGGGCGTCAAGCTCGCACGGGCACACGTGCGTCCACAGCGCCCCAAAAGAACCAGGTCCCAGGTCGCACACGAGCGAAAACACGCGTTCCCCGCCCGATTGGGGGTCGATGCCGCGCGCTTGAATGAGGTAGGAGGATGCGGGGGACTCGGGCCCCGACATCGAGCCTGTCGCACCAATGACGGTCAGCTTCACGCGATACCACCGCCGGTGCTCACGCGAACGACGGACCCCACCTCGGGCCCGAGGAAGCGCCTGGCCAGGCGCGGGAAGGCGTCGGACGCGCCCGTGGCCAGGAACTGATGCTGCGGCCCCTGCCCAGCGGGCCACGGGTCATGCAAAAGCCCCCGGTCCACCAGCTCGTTGTAGGTCACGTTCGCAGTCGCCTCCGAGGAGGTGACCAGGGTGACGCCCTCACCCATGACGCGTCCGATCACGCCGGTGAGAAGCGGGTAGTGCGTGCAGCCGAGGATCAGCGTATCCACGCCCGCCTCCTTCAGCGGGGTGAGGTACTCGCGCGCCACGGACTCGATTTCTTCGCCCGTGGTCACCCCGGCCTCGACGAAGTCGACGAAAGCGGGGCACGCTTGCTGGCTCACCGTCAGCCCGGGGACCGCCGCGAGCGCACGCAGGTAGGCCTCGGACTGGATGGTCGCCTTCGTTCCGATGACACCGACATGGTGGTTGCGCGTCGCGATGACGCTCTGTCGGGCGGCCGGAGTAATGACCTCAATGACGGGGATGCCGGCGTCGATCCAGTAGCGTTCGCGAGCGTCCGCGAGCGCTGCCGCTGTCGCAGTGTTGCAGGCAATGACAAGGGCCTTCACGCCGCGCGAGGCCAGCTCGTCGAGAGCGGAGAGCGTCAGCGAGCGCACCTGCGCGATAGCGCGAGGGCCGTAGGGCGTGTGCTCGGTGTCGCCCAGGTAGATGATCTCTTCGTCGGGCAGTTTATCGATGACTGCGCGCGCCACCGTCAGCCCACCTAGGCCCGAGTCGAAAATTCCGATCGGGGCGTTATTCATATATCCGACTTTATGCGTTACTGGGAATTATTGACGGCTTCAAGAAGTGAGTCCTGCCACCATGTGACGAGCATATAGATCGCAGCAACAGTCTGTGAGCGCTCCCCCGTCGGCTCGCGCATCGCCAGCTCTTCGATCCGCTGCGCGTCGCTTTCATCGGATAGGTCCAGTTCACCCGCCAAGCCGAGCCGAATGTCGTTGAGGGCACCCAGCCACGACCACACGTCGCCGGGCCGCACAACGAGGGTGTTCGTCTCCCCGTGAACGATGTGGTCAAGATCGCTGACGATTGAGCGCAGCCGGACCGACTTCTCGCTGCGCAGGAGGTCCTCGGTGAGGGCACGCATCCGGGCCGCATCGTCCCCGTCCTCACTCATGGAGGGGAGCAGCATGCGCAGCGTGCGCTCGCGCGGAGCCTCCCGGCGCTGTTCGGTTTCCGTGAATGCGCTGAGCATCGACGAGGTCACACCGAAGTCGCCCGGATCGTCGAGGACGACGAGGACCTCGGTGGCCAGCTGGCGCAGAAGGAGCGCTTCGCCGCTACTCATCGACGAAGCGAAGCCGCCGTCTCGAGGAGCGAAACCTTCCATCTTTTAGTCTCTGTCCTCTTCAATGGTGGCGCGCAGCCCATAGGAGTGCATCGCCATGACGTCGGCCTCGATACGTTCGCGCACTCCCGTGGAGACGGTGGCGCGCCCGCGCGTATGGACGGCCATCATCAATTCCTCCGCGCGAAGTGCGGAATAGCCGAAATATTGCCGAAAAACGGCGCTCACGTAGCTCATGAGATTGACGGGATCGTCCCACACGACGGCACGCCAGCGCGGCACCGCAGTGGGTGCTTCCTGCGCGCGGGACGCTGGCTGGAGGATCGTTGTCATATGCCAACAGTACGGTGAAAGGATGTGTCTGGGAAGCGAAATCGCACCGCGGTGACACGCTTCTCAGGGTAGGCTCACAGTATGCCTGCATCGACATCTACTTCATTGCTGACTGATATGTACGAGCTCACGATGCTCGACGCCGCCCTCAAGGATGGCACCGCGCATCGTCGCTGCACGTTCGAGCTGTTTGGGCGCCGCCTGCCCGCCACGCGCCGCTTCGGCGTCGTGGCCGGTACCGGCCGCATTCTCGAGGCGCTGGAGCGCTTCGAGTTCGACGCTGAGCAGATCGATTGGCTGCGCGACCAGGGGATCATCTCCGAGGAGGCCGCACAGTTCCTGGCCTCGTGGCGCTTCACAGGCGATATCTGGGGCTACGCCGAGGGCGAGTGCTACTTCTCTGGTTCTCCTCTGCTCACCGTCGAGGGCACCTTCGCGGACTGCACCCTCCTGGAGACGCTGCTCCTGTCGATCCTCAACCACGACTGCGCGGTTGCCTCGGCCGCCTCGCGTATGACGATCGCCGCCCACGGTCGTCCCTGTATGGACATGGGTGCTCGCCGCGCCCACGAGCGCGCTGCGGTCTCCGCCGCTCGCGCCGCCATCATCGGTGGTTTCCAGGGCACGTCCGACCTCGAGGCTGCGAAGCGCTACGGGATCCGCTGCATCGGTACGGCCGCCCACGCCTTTACGCTCCTGCACGACACCGAGCGCGATGCCTTCGATTCCCAGGTCGCCAAGCTGGGCGCGGGCACGACCCTGCTCGTGGACACCTACGACATCAGGCAGGGCGTCATCAACGCGGTCGAGGCCGCGCGCGCCGCGGGCGGCGAGCTGGGCGCTGTGCGCCTGGATTCGGGCGACCTGGTCGCCGAGGCGTTCAAGGTGCGCGGCCAGCTCGACGCGATGGGCGCGACGACCACGAAGATCACGGTGACCTCCGACCTGGACGAGTACGCGATCGCCGCCCTGGGCGCGGCCCCCGTGGACTCCTACGGCGTGGGCACCAAGCTGGTGACGGGCTCGGGCGTGCCGACGGCTGCCCTGGTCTACAAGGTCGTCCAGCGCGAGAATTCCAACGGCGAGACCGTTCTCGTCGCCAAGAAGGCGGAGTCGAAGTCCACGGTCGGCGGGCGCAAGGTCGCCGGCCGCGTCCTGGGCGAGGACGGCTACGCGACCGAAGAGCTCCTGCTCGTCGGCACCTCCTTCGAAGAGGGCCAGGCGCTCCTCGCCGAGCGTGGCGCCCGCCCGCTGCAGGTCCAGCTGGTGCGCGGCGGTCAGATCGATGCCGCAGCATGGGGTTCCGAGGCGCTGTCGCGCGCCCAGGAGCACCACCTGCGTGCCCGCAACGAGCTGCCCTACCAGGCGTGGCGCCTCTCCGAAGGTGAGGCCGCGATCCCCACGCGCTACGAGAAGGTCGACTGACCGCTTCACACACTGCGCGAGGCCCCGACCTCGTCCTTCTCTCAGAGGGACGAGGCCGGGGCCTCGTGATATGTCAGTGTTCGCCGAGTGCGACGCGGCCGCGCGTCAGTGGCGGCCGACGAACCACTCGCGCAGCAGCGCGATACGCGCCTCAATCTGCTCGGTCGTGGCCTGGGCGACCTCGGGGCCGCCACAGCGCGAACGCAGACGCGAGTGGATGGTCGCGTGCGTCTCACCGGATCGACGCGACCACGTGGAGACCAGGTGCTGGAGTTCCTTGCGCTTGGCGGCGCGCAGCTTGTGCGCCGGGATGCCAGCGTTCTCCTCGCGCATTTTCTGGGCGGCGCGGTTCTTCTTCTGGGCGGCAACCTGGTCGGCCTGGCGGGCACGCAGCAGGGTCGTCACCTGGTCGGCATCCAACAGGCCGGGAATGCCCAGGTATTCCTGCTCTTCCTCGGATCCGACCTCGGCGCCCGCACCCCATGCGGCACCGTCGAAGAGGACGCCGTCGAACTCGGCATCCGCGCCCAGGACCTCGAACTGGGAGAGCAGGTCGGAGGACGCCTTGTCCTCACGGTTTGCGGCAGCAACGAGGGCGTCCTCGGGGTTCCACATGTCGTCTTCGCTGGCTTCCTCGCGCTTGGGGCGATCCAGCGCGTGGTCGCGCTCGATCTCCATGCCGCCGGCGAGGGTCAACAGGGGCACGACGGAGGGAATGAAGACGGTGGCCGTCTCACCGCGGCGGCGCGCTCGCACGTAGCGACCGATCGCCTGGGCGAAAAACAGGGGCGTGGATGCATTCGTGGCGTAGACGCCGACAGCCAGGCGCGGAACGTCAACGCCCTCGGACACCATGCGCACGGCGACCATCCACCTGTCGGTGGAGTCCGCAAACTCGGAAATGCGGTCGGAGGCGTCCGCGTCGTCGGACAGGACGATCGTTGGGGCCTTGCCGGTGATGAGGCGCAGGTGGCGGGCGTAGGCGCGCGCGTGCTCCTGGTTCGAGGCGATAACGAGGCCGCCCGCGTCCGGCACGGCTCGGCGCACCTCCTCGAGGCGCAGGTCGGCGGCGCGCAGGACGGCGGGGATCCACTCGCCCTTGGGGTCCAGCGCGGTGCGCCAGGCCTGCTTCATCATGTCCTTGGTGAGGGGCTCGCCCAGGCGGGCGCTCACCTCGTCGCCGGTGTTGGTACGCCAGGCCATCTGTCCCGAGTAGGACATGAATAGAACCGGGCGCACGACGCCGTCCTTGAGGGCGTCACCGTAGCCGTAGGTGTAGTCCGCGCGCGAGCGACGGATGCCCTCCTCGTCCTCCTCGTAGGTGACGAAGGGGATCGGAGAGGTGTCGGAGCGGAAGGGCGTGCCCGTCAGGGCCAGGCGGCGCGTCGCGTCCGCGAAGGCCTCGCGCACGCCGTCGCCCCACGACAGGGAGTCGCCGGCGTGGTGGATCTCGTCGAGGATGACGAGGGTGCGGTAGGCGCGGGTGCGCGCCGCGTGGACGGCCGGGTTGGAGCCGATCTGCGCGTAGGTGACGGCCACGCCGTCGAAGTGCGAGCCGGCCACGCCCTGCGAGTTCGTAAAGTCGGGGTCAATGTGGATACCGAAGCGCGCGGCGCTCGACGCCCACTGACCCTTGAGGTGCTCGGTGGGGCACACGACGGTCAGCTTATCGACGACGCCGCGCGCAATCAGCTCGGTCGCAAGCGTCAGCGCGAAGGTCGTCTTACCTGCACCCGGGGTCGCGACCGCCAGGAAGTCGCGCGGGGAGGCAGCCATGTAGCGATCCAAGGCAGCAGCCTGCCAGGCGCGCAGCCTGCCAACGGGTGCGCGCCGGGTTGTCTCACTCACTTGTCGGAGCCCTTTCCGCCGTCCGAGAAGGGCCAGTGACGCCCGTTCTTACCCATCGAATCACGCAGCTCCCTGCAGGTAGGGCACACCGGGTACTGCGAGGCGTCGCGGGTAGGGATCCACACCTTGCCACACAGGGCGACGACGGGCTGGCCCGTCACCATGGAGGAGTTCGCCTTGTCCTTGCGCACGAAGTGGGCGAAACGATCGCCGTCCCCGTCCGTGCGCTCCTTGCGGGTCTCGGTACGCTCCAGCAGACCGGTCGAGGACGCGGTGGAGGGACCGGAGGGCGCGGAGGGGCCGGTAGGTTCGTCGAGGGCATTACGCATGGTGCCTATTGTACGTGCCTGGGGATGCTTCCAACGGGTGGCACGCGTGCGCCGGGAGCGAAGAAGCAACGCTCACAATAAGGCCCCGACCTCGCATTCACGAGGCCGGGGCACGGTCGGATGGGGAACCTATCTCACAGGTGTTCCTTCTCCCAGACCTCCTTGTAGAAGTCTGCGAGCTCGAGCTTGGAGGCGGCGGCCTCGTCGAGGAGCACGGTGACGTCGGGGTGGTGCTGGAGGATGGACGCGGGCCAGCGCTGGGTCACGCCGCCCTCGATCATGGCCTTGACCGCGTCGGCCTTGCCCTCGCCGGTCGCGATGAAGATGTGGGCGCGCGAGTCCATGATCGTGCCCAGGCCCTGGGTCACGCAGTGCGTGGGGACCTGGTCGATGTCGCCATCGAAGAAGCGTGCGTTGTCGCGGCGGGTCTGCTCGGTCAGGACGCCCACGTGGGTGCGCGAGGCGAGAGTGCCGCCGGGCTCGTTGAAGCCGATGTGGCCATCGCTTCCGATGCCGAGGACCTGGATGTCGATGCCACCGTCGGCCTTGATGGCCTCGTCGTAGGCGGCAGCGCCGGCCTCGAGGTCATCGCACCAGCCGTCGGGGCCGTGTGCCGCACCCTCGGGCATGTCGACGAGGTCGACGAGGTTGCGGTGGATGAAGTTCGCGTAGCCCTCGTAGTGATCGCGGGGCAGGCCCACGTACTCGTCGAGGTTGTAGGAGCGAACCTGGGCAAAGGAGATCTGACCGGCCTCGTAGCGGCGCACGAGCTCTGCGTAGAGCTTCAGCGGCGAGGAACCGGTGGCCAGGCCGAGCACAAAGTTCGGCTTAGCGCGGTAGACCTCGAGGATGCGGTCCGCTGCGAGGGATGCGATCTGATCTTCGTCGTTGAAAATTCCAATTCTCATGTGTTTAACCTTACACTGTCGACGTCGATTTGTCAGACGAATCAGCGATGATTTTTCAGAAATGTGTGAGCTGGGTTATCCGTGCAGCGCAGCGACGATTCGCTCGACCTCCGCCTGATCGGTCCCGGAGGTCCCCGGCGCACGCATGTGGACCTCGCGAGCACCCGAGGCTGCCACGACCTCGGCGACGTTGTGGGCACGCAGACCGCCCGACACCAAGATGATGATGTCGTCTCCCCCGCGCTCAACCAGCCGGGCGAGAGCCTCCGGCTGCGCGACCGCCGGATCGCCGCCCGTCGTCAGCACTCGGTCGTAGCCGAGCTCCATGAGCACGTCGAGCCCACGATCCTGGTCCACGACCTGGTCGAAGCCGCGGTGGAAGGTCAGCGGCGCGTCCTCGGCCACGTCGCGCAGGCGGGCGGCCGCATCCACGTCGATCTGCCCATCGCGCGTGATGACGCCGACGACGAAGCCGAGGGTCACGGGCGCTCCGCGACCGATCGCCGCCAGGGTCACGATATCCGAGGCGATACGGTCGACCTCCTCGCGGGAATGGACGAAGTCCCCGGGGCGCGGGCGCACAAGCACCTGAACGCCGCCAGCGGGCGCCACCTCGAGGGCGGCCGCCACCTCGTCGAAAGCGGGAGTCAGGCCGCCGCACGACAGGTCGGTGCAGATCTCGATGCGATCCGCTCCCCCGTCGCGCGCACGGCGCACGCCGAGCGCATCTTCCACGCAAATCTCAACAACGGTCACGGCTGCCACCTTTCGTAGCACGTCGAGCCGCCCACGCGGGCGGCCAGGATCGCCGCACCCCAACGGCCGCCCGCTCCCCCGAGGGAAGCGCGGACGATCTCGGGGGCGTCACGGAATGTCAGCATCGAGGCAAATTCCTCGCGCAGCGGCGCCAGCAGATGCTCGCCCGCGTGCGACAGGCCGCCGCCGATGATGATGCGCTCAACGTCGACGGTGAGCGTCATGTGGGTCAGCGAGAGGGCGAGGGCGCGCACGGCCGTGTTCCACACCTCGGTCGCGACCGGGTCGGTGCCGATGCCGGCCTCGACAGCCTTCGCGCCGATATTCTCGCCGGTCGCCTGCTCATAGCGTCGGGCAATCCCCTTCGCCGAGGCATAGACCTCCAGGCACCCGCGCGAACCGCAGCGGCAGGACTCACCGCCCGGGAAGACGGGGGCGTGCCCGACTTCTCCGGCGCTGAACGTCGCGCCACTCCACAGGCTATCGCCCAGCATGAGGGCCACGGAGATACCGGTGCCGATGGGCATCATCAGGAAGGAGGAGGCCCCACGGCCCGCGCCGAGAAGCCCCTCGGCCAGGCCGGCGGCGCGCCCGTCGTGCATGAGCGCGGCGGGCACTCCCGTGGCTTCCTCGACCGCGCGGGCCAACTGGACGCCGCGCAGCTCCAAGTTGGCCGCATACACGACGGTCCCACTCTCCTCGTCAACGAGGCCGGGGCAGATCAGGCCGAAGCCGACCAGTCCCGGGTAGTCGCTGGCAAGCCGAGCACCGATGCGCCCCACCTGCTCGGCCACGGCCTCGCGATCGGTAGGCTCGTTGCCCTGCGTGAGGATCGATCCCGCCTCGTCGACGATCATCCATTTGATGGACGTACCGCCGATGTCAATGCCGGCGAATACCGGACCCTGGGAATCCTTCACGGCACTCATGGTTCGACGACCTGTGCATGCAGATCAGGATCTGCCATGTCGGGATCGAAGGGGAACATCGGGCGGTCGATCTTGTGGTGTCCGAGGCGGATGAGATCCTGATCGACACCACCCGGAGTCAGCGCCATGAGCCAGCCCTTCTGGGTCTCGTACAGGTCGGGCTCGAGGTAACCGATCTTGACGACGACGACGTCGGCGGCCGTGATGTCCACGCCGAGCAGCTCGAACTGACAGAACATCGTGTACTGGTTGCGGTTCGTGGTGACGATGAAGCGCAGGCCACCCGTGCGCAGCAGCGCGGTGTGGCCGCCCATCGGGTCGTCGGCGAGGGCCTCGACAGTCGCGTGCACGCTCAGGGTTCCGGGCTCGCGGGTGTCAATGTGTCCGCCGACCTCGAGATCCACCTCAGCACCCACGCCGGCCTCCCATGCGACCGCGGCCGCGGCGGGGTCGATGATCGAGGCGTAGATGACGTCGAGCGTCGCTTCCTGGACGGGCTTCCACGCGAGGAGGGCCGCGAGCGCAACCGTCACGTCGTCGGCGCCGCCGGCACCCGGGTTGTCGCCGGAGTCAGAGATGAAGAAGGGCTTGGGTCCCACCTCGGCAGCGGCCAGGCACTCTTCCATCGAGGCGACGGGGGCGACGAACTCGAAGCGGTCGTGGACATCCCAGAAGTACTGGCCAATACGCTCGGCCTGCTCCTTGACGAGTTCCGCATCGTCGCCGGTCACGACGACCGCGCCCTTGCAACGCGGCTGGTCCGCCCACGCGAAGCCGATCCAGATCGCGGCATCCAGGATGCCGTCCATCGCTTCGATGGGGTCGATCATCTTGTACAGGGACTTGGCGGGCTCGATGCGGGTCGAGGTCTTCTCACCCGGCAGCAGGACGGGGACATGCACGAGGGCCTTGACGGGCTTGGGCTGCCCGTTCAGGAGGCGCATGCCCAGGTTGTAGGCGGCGCGACGACGCGACTCGAGAGCGTCCTCGTGGGGTGCGAGGCGGTAGCAGGTGAGCAGGTCGCAGCCGTCGAAGAGGTCCTGAGAGACGTTTCCGTGCAGGTCCATCGAGGCGCTGACCATGGGTTCCGGGCCGATGACGCCGCGGATGGCGTTAATGAGGTCCCCTTCCGCATCGTCCATGCCCTGGACACTCATGGCACCGTGGATGTCGAAGAAGAGGCCGTCGAGGGGACCGGCAGCGGCGAGCCCTTCGAGGATTTCGGCCTTCCAGGCGTCGTAGGCGCCGCGCTCGACGACGCCGCCGGGCAGGGCGCGCGAGTGCAGGACGGGGATCCACTCGATCTGGGTGGCCCAGTCCTCATCGCGCCAGTAGAAGCGGTCCATCAGTTCCTCGCCACGCGTGACGATGAAGTCGTCGGCAGTCGAGATGTAGGGGGTGAACGTCGAGGATTCGATGTGAATGCCGGCAACCGCGATGCGGGGCTTGGTCATGAGCGATTCTCCTTTGAGATCTTCGAGGGGGTAAGTGTGGAGAGCCCCCAGAGCGCGGCTTCGCGCCCTGATCGGGACGATTCGATCACGAGGTGTTCCATGATCGAGGGGAGGCAGGATTGGTGGAGTGCGGCGCGCACTCCCGCGGTGAAGGCGTCGACGGCGGAGAGGGCCCCTCCGACGATGACTCCCTGAGGTGCCAGGAAGGACACGAGGTGGGCGACGCTGTGGCCCAGAAGGGTTCCCGCCTGGCGGATGGCCGTCGCAACTTCGGGAATACCGTCGCGTGCGGCGGCGAGAAGCTGTGCGTTGTTCTCATAGACGAGGCCTGCGGCGGCCAGGTCCGCGCGGATCGAGTCGGCGGACGCGATTGTTTCGAGGCAGCCGACGTTACCGCACTTGCAGGGGCGACCAGAGGCGGCCTCGACGGGGATATGCGAGATATCCCCGGCCAGCCCACCCTGGCCCACCTGGGGCACGCCCTCCACGAGGTAGGCACCACCGATAGCGGAGCCTGCCTTGATATAGATGAGCGTGTCGATGGGGGCAACGCCCTCCAGCCGACGCCGGTAGACGGATTCGCCGACGGCTCCCGCGCGGGCGTCGTTTTCGATGAGGGCGGGCAGACCGCACTGCTCCGTCACGGCCTCGGCGACGTTGATTCCGTCCCATCCGGGCATTCGGGCGGGACGGATGACGCGCGAGCGATCCGCGTCCACGGGACCGGGAACCGCTAGGGCAATGCCGCCGACCCGCACGCCGGCAGCTTCTTCCTGGCGGAACACTTCCTCCATGACAGCGTCCAGTACCGCCTGGGGACCTTCCGCGATGTCGATAAGGAGACTGCTCGCCACGCCGACTCCGCGCGCGGAGTCCGTCAGGGCGACGAGGCCGTGGTGCGCTCCCAGTTCCACGAGAGCAAGAGCGCCGACTCCGTCAGAAGTAACGAGTCGGCGCGCCCTGCGCCCGCCGGTCGAGACAGACTCGTCCGCTTCTGCGACTTTGCCCGCCTCAACGAGGCGGGAGACGGCCGCCGAAATCGTTGACGGTGCAAGGCCGGTTTGCTTGACAATTGCGGGACGCGTATCCGCCTGACCGGATCCGATCAGCGTCAGGACGGTCTCATCGACGTCATGCGTGGCCATGACACCTCCTTCACATAGATATGCGGTAACTTCAACGTTACACAGCGCTCATCGTCGAGAACACCCCAATTATGCCCCATCGAAGAAAGTGTGGCACTTCTTTCGCCAAAATTCTTCGTTATTTTTTCGCAACATTCCGAATTTTGGTCATAGCAGCAACATTGGCCGACAAACTGTCATATGATGTATGCCATCTGGCAGGGCCCACTCCCGTCAGTGTCCCCCGATCAACGTTGATTTGGAGCAGTCATGAATCTCAGTAAGAAGCGGTGGATCGCCACCGGAGCGGCGCTCGCAATGGTCGCCACTCTGGGCCTGTCCGCCTGTGGTGGCAGCAACCGCGCGGCCACCTCGGAAACCGGAAAGAACGAGGTCACGATGGCCTCGCGCACCCCGAACTGGATCTTCCCGGTCTCCGCCAAGGGCTACACCCAGGGCGAAAACGGACAGTTCATCCAGGCGATGTACCGCCCCCTCTTCGCCTACAAGTCCACCTCCGACACCCCCTACAAGATCAACCTGCCCAAGTCCCTGGGCACGGTTCCCGAGGTCTCCGAAGACGGTAAGACCTTCACCATCAAGCTGCGCGACGACGCCAAGTGGTCCGACGGCACCCCCGTCACCACCCGCGACGTTGAGTTCTGGTGGAACCTCGTCACCAACAACAAGGACGAGTGGGCCTCCTACAAGAAGGGCTTCTTCCCCGACGGTGCCGAGCTGAAGATCGTCGACGAGCACACCTTCTCTATCACCACCGAGGATAAGTTCGCGCCGGCCTGGTTCATTGACAACCAGATCAACAAGGTTGCCCTCCTCCCCCAGCACGCCTGGGACAAGTCCAGCGCCGACGAGGCCGTCTCCGACCTCGACCGCACCCCCGAGGGCGCCCAGAAGGTCTTCTCTTACCTGCAGGGCGAGGCCAAGAACCTCTCCTCCTACGCCACCAACCCGCTGTGGCAGACGGTGAACGGCCCCTGGAAGCTCTCCTCCTTCACCCCCGACCAGGGCCTCGAGCTCGTTCCCAACGAGAACTACTGGGGCGAGGACAAGCCCAAGATCGACAAGCTGATCTACAAGGCCTTCACGGGTGACGACGCGGAGTTCAACTCCGTGCGCTCGGGTGCCATCGACTTCGGCTACATCCCGGCCGCTCAGTACAACCAGCGCAAGGCCGTTGAGGACAAGGGCTACCAGGTCTTCCTGTGGCCCGGCAACTCCATCACCTACCTGGCACTGAACTTCTACGACAAGGCCCCCGGCTCGAAGTTCATCAAGCAGAAGTACATCCGCCAGGCCATGCAGGAGCTCATCGACCAGCCGACCCTGTCTGAGAAGATCTGGTCCGGCACCGCTTCCCCGACCTGTGGCCCCGTCCCCATGCCGGCCGACAAGGTCGGCACCACCGAGGGCTGCGTCTACAAGTTCGATCCCGACAACGCCAAGAAGCTCCTCGAGGACCACGGCTGGAAGATCAACCCCGACGGTGCCAGCACCTGCGAGAACCCCGGCACCGGCGAGGGCCAGTGCGGTGAGGGCATCGCAGCCGGCGACGCGCTGAACTTCAAGCTCATCTCCCAGTCGGGCTTCGTCTCCACGCACCAGATGTTCGAAGAGATCATCTCCCAGTTCGGTAAGGTCGGCATCAAGATCGACATGAACGAGGTTCCCGACTCGGTCGGCGCCTCGCAGGCATGCGACGACGAGACCCCCTGCACGTGGGACATGTCCTTCTTCGGCTCCCAGACCTCGTGGGGCTTCCCGATCTACGCCTCCGGCGAGCGCCTCTTCGCCACTGACGCACCCGTCAACCTCGGCCAGTACTCCAACCCCGAGGCCGACAGGCTGATCGAAGAGTCGACACGCTCCTCCGAGCCCGACGCTCTCCAGGCATACAACGACTACCTCGCGGAGGACCTCCCCGTTCTGTGGATGCCCAACCCGTACTACCAGATCACCGCGGTGAAGAAGACGCTCAACCTGGGCGACATCGACGCCACCGGCGACACCTGGCCCGAGGATTGGTCGTGGTCGACCGAAGGTAAGTAACCCTTCGCCTTGACGCCTCATGGGGCAGGCGCCCGCACCCGCACATGCGGGCGCCTGCCCCCTTACTGTGGAGTTCGCAATGATCCAATTCATCCTCAAACGCCTCGGCCAGGCAGTCATCGTCGTCTTCCTGGTCACCATCATCACCTTCATCCTTCTCCAATCCCAGCCGGGCGGCGCAGCCCGAGCGGCCCTCGGTAAGGATGCGACCAAAGAACAGCTCGCGGCCTTCGACCACGAGAACGGATACGATCGCCCGATCCCCGAGCAGTACGTCAACTACCTGAACAAAATTGCGCACGGCGACTTCGGATACTCCTACCAGCACAACCAGTCCGTGAACGACCTGCTGGCCGCCCGCCTGCCGCGCACCATCTTCCTGTCCCTCCTGTCCACCATCCTCGCCCTCATCGTCGCGATTCCCCTCGGCGTGTGGCAGGCAGTGAAAAGAAATAAAGCGCCCGACTACGTGGTCACGATCGCGTGTCTGCTCGCCTACTCGACCCCCATCTTCTTCGCGGGCCTTCTGCTGATCGTCCTCTTCTCCCAGGTGTGGCCCATCCTGCCCAACGATGCGCCGCAAGGCGAGGATCTCGCGGTCATGTGGGAGCAGTGGGATCACCTGATTCTGCCCGTGTGCGCCCTCTCGATTGGAACGATCGCCGCCTACGCGCGCTACGTGCGCTCCTCCATGGTGGACAACCTCAACGAGCAGTACGTGCGCACCGCCCGTGCGAAGGGCCTGTCGGAGTTCCGCGTTGTCTTCGTCCACACCCTGCGCAACGCCATGTTCCCCGTCATCACGATGATCGGCCTGTACATCCCCGCGATGTTCTGTGGTGCCCTGGTCATCGAGACGCTCTTCAACTTCAACGGCATGGGCTACCTGTACTACCAGGCGACCGGCAGGCGCGACTACCCGATCCTCCTCGGCGTCGCCCTGATCGTCTCCTTCGCGACCGTCATCGGCGCGCTCCTGGCAGACTTCCTCTACGCCCTCGCTGATCCCCGCATCCGACTGGCAGGACGTGCCAAATGACCACAGCAACCGCACCCGTGAGCGCGCCCGTGAAGGCGCGCACCGCCCGGAAGTCGACGAAGCTTCAGGGCCTGCAGGTCTTCATGGAAAACAAGCTCGCCGTCTTCGGCGTGTGCCTGATCCTCATCCTGATGGCCTTCTCGTTCATCGGCCCCATGTTCTATGTGACCGACCAGGTCCACACCGACCTGGCGAACTCAGCGCTGGCCCCCTCCGCGGAGCACCCGCTCGGCACCGACATGGTCGGCTACGACCAGCTCGGACGCCTCATGAAGGGCGGCCAGACCTCGATTATCGTCGGCCTCTTCGCAGGCATCTTCGCGACAACGATCGGCACCCTCTACGGTGCGATCGCCGGCTTCGTGGGCGGCTGGATCGATGCGGTCATGATGCGTATCGTTGACGCACTCATGTCCGTGCCCGTCCTGTTCCTCTTCATGCTGATCGCCACGATGATCCCCCCGACCGTCCCGGTCCTCATCATCATCATGTCGGCACTGTCCTGGCTGGGCACATCCCGATTGATTCGAGGCGAGGCCCTCTCCCTGCGCACGCGCGAGTACGTCGTCGCGATGCGCGGTATGGGCGGATCGATGCCCCGAGCGATTCGGACGCACATCGTGCGCAACACGATCGGCACCGTCATCGTCAACGCGACCTTCCAGGTCGCCGACGCCGTCCTCTACGTCGCCTACCTGTCGTTCCTCGGCCTGGGCGCGCAGCCTCCCGCCACTGACTGGGGAGCCATGCTCTCCAACAGCCAGTCGCACGTCTACTCGGGCAATTGGTGGCTGCTCTACCCGCCGGGCGTCCTCATCATCCTCCTGGTCCTGTCGTTCAACTTCATCGGCGACGGCCTGCGTGACGCCTTCGAAGTTCGACTGCGCAAGAGGTGAGCACTGAACTATGAATACTCCACTCCTCCAGATCAAAGATCTGCACACCGACATTGAGATCCGTTCCGGCGTGGTCCGTGCCCTCTCGGGCGTCGACCTGCACGTGAACCCCGGCGAAACCCTCGGCATCGTGGGCGAGTCCGGCTCCGGCAAGACCATGACCGCCCTGTCTCTCATGGGGCTTCTCCCCCAGGGCGGCAAGGTCTCCTCCGGGTCGATCATCCTCGACGGACAGGACCTCACCCAGCTGCCGCTCAAGGAGAAGCGCAAGCTGCGCGGCACCAAGGTCGGCATGATCTTCCAGGATCCGCTCACCTCCCTGAACCCGACCATGAAAATCGGCCTTCAAGTGTGCGAGCCGCTGCGCGTGCACGAGGGCCTGTCGAAGAGGGAAGCCCTCGAACGCGCCGTCGAGATCCTCAAGCGCGTCGGTATGCCTCGTCCCGAGGTGGTCATCAACAACTACCCGCACCAGCTCTCGGGCGGTATGCGTCAGCGCGTCATGATCGCCATGGCCCTCGTGTGCAAGCCGCGCATCCTCATCGCGGACGAACCCACGACGGCCCTGGACGTGACGACGCAGATGCAGATCCTCGACCTCATCGACGAGCTGCGCGACGAATACAAGATGGGCGTCATCCTCATCACCCACGACCTGGGTGTTGTGGCCGGTCACACCGACCGCGTTGCCGTCATGTACGCCGGACGCATCGTTGAAACCGCACCGACGAAGACGCTGTTCACCGAGCCGAAGCACCGCTACACGAGCTCGCTCATGGCGGCCCTGCCTGAGCGCGCCCTCGCGGCCGGCACCAAGCTCTTCTCCATCCCTGGCGCTCCCCCGTCGCTGACCAACCTGCCGGTGGGCTGCCGCTTCGCGGCCCGCTGCCTGTGGGCCACTGACGAGTGCCGCGCGGGCTACCCGGACCTGAGCGGCGACGAGACCCACACCTTCTCCTGCTTCCACCCGGTTCAGGAAGGCGACGAGTCTCCCGCGGTCCTCCAGGGCAAGCTGGATTCCAACAAGACCGACGGTGCGGCCGCGGACGTCCCGCAGATCTCCCACGAAACGCTGCTCGACGTCAAGGAGGCTTCGCGCGAGTACGAGTCGGCCGGATCGGGCTTCTTCAAGCGCGAAAAGGGCGTCGTCTCCGCCGTCGACCGCGTCTCGATCACGGTCAAGAAGGGCGAGACCTACGGCCTTGTCGGCGAATCTGGCTGTGGTAAGTCCACGGTGGGCCGTCTCATCGCAGGCCTTGAGCCGCCCTCGGGTGGTGCCATCGAGCTCGATGGACGCGACCTGGCCACGCTCAAGGGACGCGACGCGGTGCGCATCCACCGCGACGTGCAGATGATGTTCCAGGACTCCTACGCGGCGATGGACCCGCGCATGCGCATCGACCAGATCCTGGCCGAGCCCATGAGCATCCAGAAGACCGGCAACGCTCGCCAGATCGCCGAGCGCATCCTGGAGATCCTCGAACAGGTCGGCCTGACCGAAGAGATCCTCGACCGCTACCCGCACGAATTCTCGGGCGGACAGCTCCAGCGCATCGGCTTCGCCCGTTCGCTGACCCTGGCACCCGACCTCATCGTGGCGGACGAGCCCGTTTCCGCGCTTGACGTCTCCGTCCAGGCACAGGTCCTCAACCTCATGAAGGACCTGCAGCAGGAACTGGGCCTGTCCTACCTGTTCATCAGCCACGACCTGGCCGTCGTCCAATACATGGCGGACCGCATCGGCGTCATGTACCTGGGCCGCATCGTCGAGGAGGGCCCAGCTTCCGAGGTCGTCAAGAACCCGAAGCACCCCTACACGAAGGCGCTCATCGACTCGATTCCCGTGCCCGACCCGGAGTTCAAGCACGACGAGAATGCCATCAAGCTCACCGGCGAGCCGCCGAGCGCCATCAACCCGCCCGAGGGTTGCCGCTTCCGCCCGCGTTGCCCGTTTGCGGGCGAAGAGTGCAAGGTGCAGCCCATGCTCACGGATGAGACGCACCGCGTGGCCTGCCACCACCCGCTCCTGCAGCTGAGCGTGAAGGAAAAGGTGGACGCCTGACACATACGTTCATGCGAGCTCCAAGCGGTGCCCCCGGCCTGAGTCATCAGGCCGGGGGCACCGTCATGCGCGGCAGAACACTATGCGGTTCCAACGGCCACGAGCATGCCGGGGCGCCACTGCCCATCGCGGCGGCATCATGGCCACAAAGACGCGTGTGGGGCGCGACCACGCGGTCGCGCCCCACACGCTTCGCTGTCGTCAGCGCGTCACTTGGAGACGGCCTTCTTCAGGGTGGAGCCAGCGGAGAGCTTGACACCGTAGCCAGCGGGGATCTTGATCTCTTCGCCGGTGCGGGGGTTGCGGCCGGTGCGGGCGGCGCGCTCAACACGCTCGACCGAGAGCAGGCCGGTGACCTTGACGGCCTCGCCCTTAGCCAGGGACTCAACGAGGACGGCCTGGAAGGCAGCCAGGGCCTCGTCGGCCTTCGCCTTGGTCAGGTCGGCACGTTCGGCAATCTGAGCGACAAGCTCGGTACGGTTCACGGACATTGAGAAACCTCATTCCTGTTCGTTCTTGGTTACCACTTTCGTGGCCACGAATGACACACTACGAAATCTTCGACGATTTCGCCGACTTTAGGGCAGGATTTCGCGGATTTCACGAAAAATCCTCGTTTTTTTGCCCAAAAACCGTTAATTCTGTGTCTCAGGTCACTCAAACTTGCCGAGTGGTTGTTATTTCACCACCTTCAAATGCGGTATCACCGGCACGTTTCCCAGTAACAGGAATGCCTCCCACAACCGAGGGCAGACCCCTCTCATAACACCTGACAAACATCGATGGCCAATCGCTCCCCGAGGACGCCCGCACGTCCCCCGCTTCACACCCCATCGTTCACGAAGCGAGACGGAAACCAACGACAGGCGACGACTAAGTCCACCACCTCACAACCATCAACGGAGGGACAAAACGCGACATTTCAACCCCGACCTCCAACAACTCGCCCACTTCACACCTCCGACGACAAGGAGAAACAAGATATAACTCGCCACACTTTTTAAATAACTCGTAAAATCTGCCCCCTGATCACAGACAATGGATGAGTCCCTTCAACACTTGGATAAATGTCCAGGAGACACAGATGGCATCAAGCCCCTCGTCCGCTCCCCATCCCGTCGATCAAGTTCCCCCCTTTGGGAAACTCACCATTCTGGGTATTCAGCACGTCCTCGCGTTTTACGCAGGTGCCGTGGTCGTCCCCCTCGTTATCGCTTCCGGCCTCGGGCTCGACAATCACACGCTGGTCCACCTCATTAACGCAGACCTGCTCACCTGTGGCATCGCCACCATCATCCAGTCGGCCGGCATCGGTCGCTTCATCGGCGTGAAGCTCCCCCTTATTCAGGGCGTCACCTTCACCGCCGTCTCCCCCCTCATCGCGATCGGCGCGGCGGCCACACCCCCCGGTGCCGACCCAAGGACCGGTCTGGCCACCATGTACGGCTCCATCATCGCCGTCGGCCTCATCGTCTTCCTCGTCGCCCCGTTCTTCGCCAAGCTCCTGCGCTTCTTCCCGCCGATCGTCACGGGCACCCTGCTGACGGTCATGGGCACGACACTCCTGTCCGTCTCCGCCGGAGACATCGTCGCCTGGGCCGATAAGGCGGCTGATGATGCAGCGAAGACGGCCTCGACGTACGAGGCTCTCGGCCTCGCATTTGGCACCATCGCGATCATCATCATCATTCAGCGCCTCTTCAAGGGCTTCATGGGAACGCTCTCCGTCCTCCTCGCGCTGCTGATCATGACGGCCGTTGCCTTCGCAATGGGCAAGACCGACTTCTCCGGCGTCGGCGAGGCCAGCTGGGTTGCCATTACAACCCCCTTCTACTTCGGCATCCCGAAGTTCTCGCTGACAGCAATCATCGCCATGATCATCGTCATGGCGGTCACCGCCGTGGAGACCACGGGCGACGTCTTCGCCACCGGCGAGGTCGTGGGCAAGCGCATCGCCCCGCGCGACATCGCCAACGCCCTGCGCGCCGACGGCCTGTCCACCCTGCTGGGCGGTGTCCTCAACTCCTTCCCCTACACCTGCTTCGCGCAGAACGTCGGCCTGGTGCGCCTGACCCGCGTGAAGTCGCGCTGGGTCGTCACCGCAGCAGGTGTTTTCATGATCATCCTCGGCCTGCTGCCCAAGGCAGCGGCCATCGTCGCGGCGATCCCGCAGCCCGTCATCGGCGGCGCCTCCCTGGCGATGTTCGCAAACGTCGCGGTTGTTGGCATCCAGACCCTGTCGAAGGTCGACCTGCGAGACAACCGCAACGCGGTCATCGTCTCCACGTCAATCGGCCTCGCCCTCCTCGTGACGCTGAAGCCCGGCATCGTCACGGTCATGCCCTCCTGGCTGCAGATCATCTTCGGTTCCGGCGTGACCATCGGCTCGCTGACGGCCATCATCTTGAACCTCCTGTTCTTCCACATCGGACGCCCCGCCTCGCCGGACGTGGCCGTGGTGGACGGCAGGAAAATCAACCTGGACGACGTCAACGCGATGGATCGCGACCAGTTCGTCGCCACCTTCTCCTCAATGTTCTCCTCGCACACGTGGCCGGTCGAGCGCGCCTGGGAGTCCCGTCCCTTTGCCTCCGTGTCCGAGCTGCGTTCCTCCTTCGAGGACGCCGTCCTGTCGGCTTCCCCCGAGGAGGCCGAGGAGCTCATCGCCTCCTACACGGACGTCGTTTCCTTGGTCCTCGACGGCGCAGGCGACGAGCAGGCGAGCTCGGATACCTCGTCGCTGTCCGTGGGTGAGGTGTCCTCTGAGGAGGCCGAGGAGCTGCGCGCTCTGGCTGCCGCCTACCGCGAGAAGTTCAATCGTCCGCTGGTCATCTGCGTGGACAACGTGGTGGACCGCAAGCACCTGCTGTCCTCGGGTTGGCGCCGCGTCGAGCACTCCCCTGCTCGCGAGGCTCGCTTCGCCCTCGGCGAGGTCATCGACATCGCCGACCTGCGTTTCGATCAGCTGGTCGCCGACGCGAACCCCATGCGCGCAGCGTGGGACGCCGGTTTTGAGCGCCTCTGAGTAACACTCAGGGTCTCCAACTGACGAGGCCGGGGCGCGTCGGGCGATATGCCTGGCGCGCCCCGGTTTTTCATGCCCAGCACAGCCCGCAGCACATGCGAGCCTCACTACCCAAAGTCGCATGCAATTCCAAAACACAAGTGACACACGAATGCGAACTGAAACAGACTAATATGATTTTTGGAGGGAATTGCATGCGAAATTGGTGGGCGCTGAGAAACACATCCAAAACAGAGGCGGTCCTACAGAGCAGACCCCTCACCACACTCAGTACCACAGGCCCCACCACACGCACTCCGCCACACGCACTCCGCCACACGCGCTCCGCCACAGAAAATCCACAGTGCAGGCACCGCCACACAAACTCAGTAGCGCAGAGTGCTCACCACACTCCGCCGCACAAACTCAGTAGTGCAGACCCGAAGGCCAGCACGCCAACGACATGGAACACTCGCACACGGTTGCATCACTGATCGTCCTGGATGCAGATACGCCGAGGGGCCGACCTGGCGGTCGGCCCCTCGGCGTATCCCATCAACACAGTGCAAGTAGTCCCAATAAGCTCCTCAACATGTCTCTCGTCGGCATCGCTTGAGCCCGAGTGGCTCGTGCCGTATTCCCTTGTGATGGCACCTAGTGTAGGACCCCAACCTTGCGGCAACGGCAAGGGCGGCTGAGAAATCCCTGGGATTTTGACCCCGCAGACAATTGGGAGCACAACGAGTGTGCGCCCCCGGTCTCCCGGGGGCGCACACGACCTCGTACGAGCTCAATGCCTCGCGTCAGGCGTCAGCCGTTCCACTGGCCATTGTCGGCGAAGTAGTACCACTTCCAGCCAATCCAGTGACCGCCGGTATACATCGCGCCAGAGTCGGTGCTCAGGTAATACCAGGAACCACGATCCAGCACCCAACCAGTGGTGAGTGCCCCACTGGGAGCCATGAAATACCAGGACGAACCATCCTTGACCCACCCAATCGCCATCGCACCACTACCGGGCATCAGGTAGTACCAGGTGAGGCCATCGAGCAGCCAACCGGTCACCATACGACCCGACGCCGGATCCAGGTAATACCAGGACGAACCATCCTTCACCCAGCCACTCGCCTGCGCACCCGACGCATCATGGAAGAACCACGCGCCATCCTCGCTCACCCAGCCGGTACGCATGTAGCCATCCGCACCGAAGCGATACGTCGAATTGCCGATCTGCACCCTCTGGCTCGCCGGATAGGTCCCATCCGCATAGCGGTACCACCAGCCAACCGAATCCTTGATCCACGCTCCCCCCTGCGGGGTAGCAACCGGATCCGGAGACGGAGCGGGAGTGGGATCCGGAGACGGAGCAGGCGTCGGGTCCGACGACGGCACCGGGGACGGCTCAGGTGCAGGCGTCGGCTCAGCAGTCGGCGCAGGGGTGTGGTCCGTACTCGGAGCAGGCGTCGGCTCAGCAGTCGGCGCCGGGGTCGGGTCCGCAGAAGGCGCAGGCGCGGGGTCGCCCTGGAGGCGAACCTCCTGCTTGGCGGGGTTGACGCCCCAGTCCCAGGCGTACAGGTAGGGGGTCACCGGGGCCTCGTCGGTGCGCCCCTGCTTCACCCACGCGCTCGTGAGCTCGGAGACGGGCACGTCGAAGTGGTAGCGGTGCGAGCCGTCGGCCAGGATCTCGCCATCGTCCTCGACGAGCTTTCGGTAGTACCACGCGCCGTCGGCATCCTCGTGGAAGTCGATACCGGCCACGGGCGAGGAGTCGGTGACGTCGAAGGATACGGTGCGCGCGTCGCCCTCGCCGCTCACCGTCAGGTTGGAGACGACGGGTGCGCTCGTGTCCAGCGTGAACTCGTAGCTCATCTGCTGCGTTCGCGAGGATGGTCCATCCGTCGCAGCCTCGATCGTCAGCGTGTAGCGTCCGTCGGGCAGCGCGTTTCCGGACTGGTCGTAACCGTCGAAGAAGGGCTCCTCACCGGCGAACTCGCCCGGCTTCGTCCAGCCGGTTTCGAGGTCGTAGAGGGACTTGCGCACGCGGTTGATCGTGTAGGAGCGCACGGACTGACCCGCGGAGTTGCGGTAGGTGAGCGTCATCGAGGGGACGGAGCGCAGCATGCCGGTCATCGGCGCGATCTTGTCGGGGGCTCCCGCCCACTTGGCGCGCGAGGTGATGAGGCGCTGCGTGTTGATCGTGGTAACCAGGTTCGAGTCCTGCTTGTCCGACAGCGGGTTCAGCGCGCCCAGCGGGATGGACGAGTGGGCGTTGACCAGCGCGGAACGGTAGACGTGCACGGGCGTCGTCTCGTTGTCCGACCACTTGCCGTCGAAGACGCTAGGGGCACCCCAAGAGCCGTAGAAGCCCAGGTAGGGGACGGTCAGGCTCGGCGTCTCGTCACCGCTCGTGAAGGTCACGGCACCGTCGATGAAGGTTCCCTGCGGGGTGTTCTGCGCGGCGAAGGCCGCGAACTCAGCCTCTGGGGTCACCGTGACGCTCACGGTCACGGTCGATGCAGCGGGGACAGTGACCTGCTGGGTGCCCCCGGCCTCGGCGAGGCCATCACCGGAGAAGGACAGCGAGATGCCCGCGCCCGCCCAGTTCTGCGAGTGCTCGAGGAAGAGGCCTTCCTCGACCATCTCGGACAGGGCCTGTCCGCCGAGCGTGTAGGTGTGGGCGGCGTCGGAGAGGTTGGTCAGGCGCACCTGGAAGGTCCAGCCGTTCGTTCCGTCGCCGAGGTCGGCCTTGGGTCGGGAGGTATCGGCGGCTCCGACGACGGTCGGGTAGACGGTCGCGGTGGTGGCGGCAACCGCGTCAACGGCACCCGCACCGACCTTGCGCGGCGAGTAGTAGGTGCCGTCCCCCAGCTCGACGTCGATGAGCGGGTGGGCGGTGCCCATGAGGAGGTTGGTGACGACGGCGTTCTTCTCCTTGGCGCCCATACCGGAGAAGGCGGGGTCGCCCGCGATGCGCTGGCGCACGAGGGCACTAATGCCCGCGACCTGCGGGGATGCCATCGAGGTGCCCGACAGGCGCTGGTACTCGTTGCCGAGGTACGCGGACATGATGTCGCCGCCGGGGGCCGCGATCTCAGGCTTGAGCGTCAGGTCGGGGGCCACGCCCCACGCGGAGAACTCAGAGGCCGTCGGGTTGTTCGAGGCCAGCACGATGCCCGAGTGCGTCACGGTCAGGTACACGTCCGCGCCATTGGCAGCGGCCAGGGCCTCACGGATCGCCTCGCCGTCCTTCTTGGTGATGGTCACCGTCGGCATCGAGGTCGTGGTCCCCAGGAACGACTGGTAGGGCGTGGTCGATTCGTCGGTGTCGGCGATCATGAGGGCCGCGGGCGCTGACGGGAAGCCCGTCAGGTACGAGGCTTTGAGATCGTCAGTCATCGCCGTACCGGTCCGGGTGTCGGTGCCGCCTTTGTCTTCGAGGACGATCGCGTCGGCGAGGCTCAACCGGTTGGTGCCCGCGTACTTGTCGAGCTCGTCGCCGCCGCCAGCGCCGGCATCGACGACGCGGTAGCTCTTTTCGGGGATGTCGCGCAGGCTGCGCACTGCCTCGCCCTGGCCGTCGAGCGCGGCGCGGTAGGCGATCTTACGGTCCCCCAGGGTCACGTAGGACAGGGCCTCCTGGTTGTCGACCGAGGCGACGGCCAGGGTGGACTTGTAGGAGGCAGGTTCGCCGAGCGTGCCCGTGTCGGGGTCTGTCGCGAACGGCTTGTTCTGGCCGGAGTTGTTGCCGTACGCGTTGGAGAAGGCGTTGCCGCTCGCTGCGTTGACGGTGATGCCAGCGGCATTCAGCTTCTCGTACACCCCGGCGAAGACGCTGCCGGCGTCGCTGCTCATGCCAGCGTCGTCGCCTAGGGAGAGGTTGATGACGTCGGGCTTGATGACGAGCGCGTCGTCGAGGGCGGCCAGGAGGGCACTATCGGGCATCGACCCATCCGCGTCGGAGGCCACCTTGGCGACGACGATCTGTGCGTGGGGCGCGGTGCCCTGCAGGACGTCGGCGTTGGCGGCCGCGATCGCGGTGACGTGCGTGCCGTGGGACAGGTCCTTCTCGGAGTGGGGAACAACGTCAGCGTCGTTGTCGGCGTAGTCGTAGGCGAAGGGGATCTTGCTGTTGACGTAGGTTCCGGACGACCCGTGCGGCAGCTTGCTCGCGAAGGCCTGAACGTCGGCCTGGCTCAGGCGCACGTCGACGCCGTCCATCGAGCCGGCGAAGGCGTCGTGGTCGGTCTGCAGTCCGGAGTCGATGACCTCGATGACCTGACGGTCGCCCTTCTGGGCAGCCTCGGCCGCGCGCGTCATTGCCAGGGAGGAGGCGTTCTTGAGGACGGGTGTACCCGCTCCATCCGCGCTGGTTTCCAGCGGCTTGTGCACCCCCTCGATGAACGCGACCTTCACGCCCTGGACCTTCTGAATGGCGGAGAGTGCGGAACCGGGTGCCTCGATAGCGAAGCCGTCGAGCGCGTTCGTGTAGTCACGCACGGTGGTGACCTTCGCGCCAGGCACGGCCGCCTGAACCGCCGAGGCAATGCGGGCCTTGACCTCGTCGCGCGTGGCCGGTGCAGAGCCGCCGACCGCGGCTTCCTCGAGCTGGACGATGATCGTCGTCGGGGTGTCGTCGGCCACCTCCTGCGTAGAGGCGGCGTCAGGCAGGGTCACTCCCCCGGCCTCGGCCTGACGGATGGAGAGGAGGGGGTCCTCGACGCGCGTGCCCGTGCGCGCCTCGGGGGACGAGGCCTGGGCAGGGTTGGCGGGGAGGACACCGCCCGGCTGGGGGCTCACCGCGAGCGCCGGAACGCTCACGCCGGTCAGGGCAAGGGCGGCGACGAGGGCGAGTGCCGGGGTGGAGTGATGGGACATCAATGGCTCACTTACGTATCGACGACGTGACGATGAGTTGCGCACCCGCGTGGCGCGCCGTCCCATTATGCGCAAGTTCTCCCAGTTGTGCAGTATGCATGTCCGATAGAGAGCAGCAGCGTCCACCCATTGACATTTTGTGCACGGCAGCGCATAAGCCGAGGGGCCGACCTGGCGGTCGGCCCCTCGGCTTATCCCATCAACACAGTGCAAGTCTTCCCAGAAAGCTCCTCGAAAAAGTTTCGTCGGCATGTCCCGGACCCTCGTGGTCCGTGCCGTATTCCCTTGTGATGACATTGAGTGTAACGGACGAACCTTGCGACAACGACAAGACAACCTGAAAAAACCCTGGGAATTTTGGCGCTGATCTCCTTGACAGATGCGCAGGCCCGCGGACCCAGCACGATGCTGGGGCCGCGGGCCTGGAGCCACCTCAGTGGCGTTCTAGCTGATCAGCTGTCCCGTCTCCGAGAAGGTGTACCAGGTCCAGAAGATGCGCAGGCGGCCCGTGGCCATCGCGCCGCTCCCGGTCTTCAGGTAGTACCAGGCACCGCCGTCTTTGAGCCACCCCGTCATCATCTTGCCGGTGGTGGGATTGAGGTAGTACCAGGTCTCACCGTCCTTGACCCAGCCGGTCGCCATGGCACCCGTGGCCGGATCCAGGTAGTACCAGGAGATACCGTCGAGGACCCATCCGCTCGCCTGCGCGCCCGATGCCTTGTGGTAGTACCAGGAGCCCTGTTCCTTGACCCAGCCGGTACGCATGTAGCCGCGCGCGTCGAAGCGGTACGTGGCCCCGTCGATGGCGAGGGTCGTGTCGGCGGGGTAGGTCCCGTCCTCGTAGCGGTACCACCATCCGCGGCCGTCCCACTTCCATGTTCCGTTCTTCGCCTCGGGCGCGGGAGCGCTCACGTGAATGGTGGCGCTGGCAGTCACGCTGGGCTGCGTCGGGTCGGTCACGGTGATGGTCGCGTCGCCCGCGCCCACCGCGCTGACTTCGCCGGTGGCACTGACGGTTGCCACGGCCTCGTCCGAGGAGGACCAGGTAAGTGCCGTCACGTTGGCGTCCGAGGGTTCGTGGGTGGCGCTCAGCGTCAGCGTCTCACCGACCCTCAGCGTCGCGGACGTCTGGGAGAGCGCCAGCGACGTCATGGGGATCGCCTTGAGGGCGACCGAAGCCGTTCCCTTGTTGGCGGGCCAGTCCCACACGTGCAGGTAGATGGACGACGGGTCCCCACCGATGCTGGCCAGAGTATCCTTCAGCGCAATGTCGAAGTGGCGGTGAACCAGCCCATCCTCCCCGCGTTCGGTCGGGTAGACCTCGGCGCCGCGCTCGACGATGGGGCCATCGGCGGTGGCCGAGAAGCCGACGGCCGATATGGGCGAGGAGTCGGCGACGTCGAAGGAGAGCGTTCGCTCATTACCATCGCCACTGACCGTCACGTTCGAGATGACGGGGGCCTTGGTGTCCAGCGTGAGGCCGTAGCTGATCTGCTGGGTTGAGGGCGAGGGCCCCTCGGTCGTGCCCTCGATCGTCAGCGTGTACCGTCCGTCCGGCAGCTCGCTTCCATCGGGCGCGTAGCCGGAGAACCAGGGGGCGCATCCGGGCACAGAGTCCTCGACGGTACGCGGCGAGCGCTCCTGCACGTCGTAGATGGACCGATCCGCGCGCCCACACGTGAAGGTGCGGATGGTTTGGCCTGCCTCGTTGGCGAAGGTGTAGGTCAGGGAAGACACGGAGCGCAGCAGCACGGTACCCGGGCGCACGCCCCTGCGCGCGTTCTCATCCGTCGAACGGGTGATGATGAAGAGGTCGGGATTGACCCCGTTGATCATCCGCTCGTCCTCGACGTCGAAGGGGCTCTGCTGTCCGAACGGGAGGTTTCCATCCATGAAGGTCGACCCGTAGCCGCTGATGTGGTTGTTCGGGGTGACCTGGTCGAAGATGGCGGGCGCGCCCCAGGAGCCGTAGAAGCCCATGTAGGGGACGGTGAGGTTCGGTGCCCCGTCGGTGCTCGTGAAGGTCACGGCACCGTCGATGAACGTTCCCTTGGGGGTGTTCGCGGCCGCGTACGAGGCGAAGGCCTCGCGCGGGGTCACGGTGACGGTCACGGTGGCTTCCCCCTTGGCGGGCACGGTCACCGAGTCCGCGGAGAACGTCAGGTCAATGCCCTTCCCCGCCCAGTTGGTCGAGTGGTGCGACAGCAGCATGCTCTCGACCTTTTCGGACAGCGCCTGGCCGCCGAGGGTATAGGTGCGCGCACTGTCGGAGACGTTCGTGAGGGTGACCTGGAAGCTCCAGCCGGAGGTGCCCTCACCCAGGTCAGCCTTGGGACGTGACGGGTTGGCCGCGCCAACGACGCTCGGGTACACGAACGAGGTCGTGGCCCCCGCAGCGTCGACCAGGCCGGCACCCACTCGGCGAGGCGAGTAGAAGGTACCGTCATCCTGCTGCGCATCCGCGATCGGGCGTGCGGTGCCCATCAGGAGCTTTGTGACCACGGCGTTCTTCTCGGCGTCCGACAGACCCGCGAAGGCGGGGTCGGATGCCACGCGCTGACGCACGAGGGTAGCGACCGCGGCGGCCTGACCCGAGGCCTCGGCCGTGCCGGACTCGTTATCGTAGTCGTTTCCGGGCGTGGCGGACGCGACCCTGCCGCCGGGTGCTGCGATCTCGGGCTTGAGCCGCAGGTCAGGGGTGGCACCGCTCGAGGAGAAGTCCGACGCGGACAGGCCCTCGGGCACGGTGAGAGTCGTGGAGGGCGAGACGCTGACCTCGATCGATCCGGTGCCGGAGGCCTTGATCGCGTCGTAGAGGCGGTTGCGATCCGAGGTCGTGATGGTGCCCATCGGGATGCTAAACCAGCGGTCGACCGACCACTTCACAGGGGTTTCGGTGTCGTACCAGTGGCCGAGCAGAACGCCTGCAGGCTTGCTCGTCAGGGACTTCAGGGCCTTGATCTTGTGCTTGACCTCCACGTCCTTGCCCCGCGAGTCGGTGCCTCCCAGCTCTTCGAGAAGGATCGTGTGGGACAGGTCCCCATAGTCCGCGCCCAGGTACTTCGTCAGGTCCTCGCTCGAGCCGTTACCGGCGTAGACGACGCGGTACGTTCCCTCGGCGAGAGAGTCAAAGCCTGGTCCGTCGCCCTTGCCCATGCGGGTCACGGGACGGTATCCGATCAGGTGATCACCGAAGGTGATGGCTCCCATGATCTCCTGCTCGTTGACCGAGGCGACCGCGAGGGTCGAGGAAAAAGAGGCCGGGAAACCGAGCGCGCCGTTGTCCGGGTCGTCCGCGCGCCCGTAGCGCTCAACGTCCCCGGCGGGCGCGTAGACGGTCGTGCCCTGCGCGCCGAGGGTCTCGTAGACCTGGGAATAGAGGGACGCGGCGGCGTCGCTCATTCCTTCGGTCTTGGAGAAAGACACGGAGACGACGTCGGGACGCAGGACCATCGCGTCGTCAAGCGCCGCCAGCAGGTCGACATCACTCGCGTTGTTGCCCGGATCCTTCGTCACCTTCGCGACGATCAGCTGCGCCTGGGGTGCGGCTCCGGAGAACTGTCCCCCATTGGCGGCCGCGAGGGCGGCGACGCGCGTGCCCTGAGTGTTCGCAGCGTGCGCATGGTCGTCTCCTTCGTCCGTGGCGAGCACGTTCGTGTCCCCGTCACCGTAGTCGTAGGCGAAAGGAATCTTGGGGCTGACCCAGACTCCCGCCTTGCCTGCGCCCAGCTGTGAGGTCAGGGAAGCCGCCCCATCCTGCGTGAGGCGCAGCGACGCTGCTTCCATGTCGCCGGCGAAGGCCTCGTGCGAGGTATCGATGCCGCTGTCGATGAGCTCGATGACCTGGCCCTGGCCCTTCTGGGTGGCCGCGTTGGCGCGCATCATCCGCGCTGCCGCTCCGGACGTGATGCCGGAGTCGCCGCCGCCAGCAGCGGCGCGGTACTGTCCGTTGATCTCTTCGTCGGTGACGAACGTGTTATAGCCGTCCAGGAACGCGCCCTTCACGCCGGCCGTCGATCGGATCGCCGTGAGGGTCGAGGCGGGGGCCTGGATCGCGAATCCATCGAAGGCGTGGAGGTAGTCGCGCACATCGGAAATGGTGGAGCCCGGGCTGGCCGCAGCCACGGCCTCGCCGATGCGCTTCTTCATCTGCGCGTAGTACACTGCGCGGTCGACTCCGTCATCACGCGCGTCGAGTTGGACGATGATCGTGCTGGGCGAGTCATCGCCGGCCTGCTGGGACGACGAGGCCTGGGTTGCGTCGGCGTCAGCAGCGAAGGCCGCGGGCACGCCGGTCGTCGTGAATGCGAGAGCACCGGCCGCTATCAGCGTGAGCGCTACGCGTCGGTAGTGGAACATTGTCGGCTCGCTTTCTTCACACCTAAAGTGTTGAGCTGCATGAGGGTGAGTGATCGCGCGCTGCATTCGCATGGACGCACGATGTGGCGGGTGCGGCCAGCGGCTGCACCCGCGTCTCCTCGCGAGCGCGCCCGCTCCCCCGGAACAAGTCCGGGGAGGGCGGGCGCGACGCGTGGGTATGCATTGTCGTCAGGCGCTTAGTGGATCCACTGGCCCGAGTCGGAGAAGCGGTAGTACTTCCATCCGATCCAGACGCGACCCGTCACCATCTGGCCGCTTCCGGGCTTCAGGTAGTACCAGGCATCACCGTCCTTCACCCAGCCAGTCAGCATCTTGCCGTTGGCAGGGTTCAGGTAGTACCAGTGCGCGCCATCCTTGACCCATCCCGTGACCATGGTGCCCGTGGCGGGATCCATGTAGTACCAGGAGACGCCATCGAGGACCCAGCCGCTGGCCTGCGCGCCCGAGAGGGTGTGGTAGTACCAGTTGCCCTCGTCAAAGACCCAGCCGGTACGCATGTAGCCATCCGCGTCGAAGCGGTACACCTGGCCGTCGATGGTCTTACTCGTGTTGGCCGGATAGGTGCCATCCGAGTAGCGGTACCACCAGCCGCGAGCGCCCCAGGCCCATGCACCCTCGGCGGGCGTCGTATCAGACGAGGCCTTGAGGGTCACGGTCGTCGAGGTGACGGCGTGGGGGTCCTGACGCACGTCGACGCGCAGGGAAACATCAGCGCTGGTCGGGGTCCACGTGTAGGAGTCGGTGGACGCACTCTCGTCCGAGCTGCCCTGCATCGACTCCCAATCCTGGAGGACCGTTTCGGTGCCGTCAGCGCCGACCTGCACGACGCGCAGCTCGCGTCCGCCCAGGGTGCCGCCCTGCGCGGAGACGTTGACGGTCGTCGGCGTGCCCACCGCGCTGGTGAGCGTGTACCCGGCCCCGGCCTCGTTGATGCCGGTGCCCGACACCGTGACCTGGGGCTTCGCGTACTCGAAGAGGTTGGCCGTGTTGTAGCCGGCGTCCTTCATGGCAGTCTCGGTGAGCGTCCACGCCTTCGAGCCCTTGGGGGCGGCGACGTAGATCTCGGTGCCCGCCTTGAGGTCATCGTCCATGTCGGCGGCGAGCTTGATCTCCTCGACGGTCGAGGGCAGCACCAGGACGCGGGGCGTGTCGAACCAGAAGGTGAATCGGGTCATCCCCTCGCCGAAGAAGGCACTGTCAGGACGGCCGTTGGAGGCCTTGCCCTCGTAGTAGAACTCGCCGTCGTTTCCGCCGCGCACGATGATGTGGCGCGGGGTGGTGGTCTCGCGCGGGGTCATCCACAGTTCCGTGACCTTCGAACCCAGCTCGATCGTATCCAGGCCGTTGTTGACCAGGCCGCGGGCGACCGTCACCGAGTCGGGGATGACAATGTCGGTGAGGTTCGTATCGCCGTCGAAGGCGCCGTAGCCGATGGTCGTCAGGCCCTCGGGCAGGACGACACGACGCAGGGACGTGTTGTTCGCGAAGGCAGCATCAGCGATAGCGACCGTGCCGTCGGGAACCGTCACGTCTGTGTCCGTCTTCGTGGGCAGGTACAGGACCAGGGTGCGACCAGCGTCGCCCTTGCTGTACAGGGCACCGTCTTCGACGGAGTACACCGTGTTGGCGGGGTCCACGGTCAGCGAGGCGAGGTTGTTCGCGTCCACGAATGCGGATTCTCCGATGGTGGCAATGCCCGAGCCCAGGTGGACAGAGGTCAGCGCGGTGTCGTTGGAGAAGGCACCCTTACCGATCGATGTCACCGAGTCGGGGAGTGTGGCGGAGGTGAGCGCGGTGGTATCGAAGGCGAAGTCGCCGACCTCGGCCAGGCGATTCAGGTCGGGACGGAAATTCACCTCGGCGAGGGACTTGTCGTAGCGGAAGGCACTATCCGGCAGCATCGTGGCACCACCCAGGTCAACGCGCTCCAGCTTGGGCATGTACCAGAAAGCCGTGTCGTCCATGGACTCGAAGGCGTCAGGCAGGGTCAGGGACGTGATCCGCGCCCCCACGAACGCACCCTTGCCAACGTTACGCAGATGCGAGGGCAGGGTCACGGAGGTGATCTGCGCAGAGGCGAAAGCACCCTCGTCGATGAATGCGGTTTCCTCGGCAACGGTGTACGAGCCGCCCGAGTTCTTCGCCTGCGGGTATGTCGCCAGGTGCGTCAGATCCTTCGTGTACAGGACACCGTCGAGGCTCTGGTAGTTCTGGTTCGCCGCGTCAACCTCGATGCTCTCCAGGAGCGGGGTGCGCGCAAATGCTGCGAACAGGCCGTCGGCCTGGACGTTCGGGCCGACGTGGACGGAGCGCAGCTTGTCCATATCGCTGAAGGTCTCGAGGCCTGCCGTCTTGAGGGATCGAGGCAGGGTGACGCTCTCAAGATGGGTGTAGGCGAAGGCGCGCTCTCCGATCGTCTCCAGCTGCGAGGGGTGCGCGTCCTCATCCTGGAAGGTGACTTGGGTGAGCGGCTGGCCGGCGAAAGCAGAGTCGTCGATCGTGCGCACGCTCGCGGGGATCCACACGCTGGTCAGCTGCGCACCGCTGAAGGCGTTCGTGCTGATCTCGGTCACCCCCTCGGGGATGCGCACCTGCGTTGCGCTACCCGTGTACGACACGAGGACGCCGTCGTCGATGGTGAACCCATCGGCATCGGCGCGCAGCGGGGCGGCAACATTGACCTGACCGAATGCGCCCGTGTCGGCCGCGAGCGCGGCAGGGACACCTACCCCGGTCAGGGACAGGGCGCCGGCGAGCGCAAACGCCAGCACAATTGAGTTGCGATGGGACATATGAAACCCCTTCTATTGACAGCTGGTAAGGGTGGGATCCGTGTTAGCAACGCGATACCCGATGTCAAACATATCCCTTCGAAGGGTTTTCAGATACCCCCTGAGACTCACCTTCTCACCATGTGTCGGTGAGTGTATCGCTTCTTTGCATGGGGTACCCTGCGTCAACCCACACGATCGGAGAGCACTCAGGGATCGGGCACGGGCATGATTGCGCCCAATTTATCTAGGGTTTCACAGCATCTTTCCAACGCATCTGACAAATCGACCGAGCGCGCAGATTATGGTGACAGGACCCAACAATTAGCCGCATACACGTGTCCTCCTTGTCGATGAATCGACCTAATGGTCGAAGTGGCAATGAACGAGTCTCTTTTCCAATCTCACTCTTCCTCGCGCAGACTCCCCTGACATCCATCGACCAGATGGCTTGGTGTATGGGTGAGAAAAGGCCCGCGCCCCCGGAGATTCTCCGGGGGCGCGGGCACATGGTTTCCCAGCTCAACCTCTCGCGTGAGGCGTCAGCTCATGAGGCGTCCCGAATCGGCGAAGTTGTACCACGTCCAGCCAATCCAGTGACCACCGGTATACATCGCACCCGAGTCAGTGCTCAGGTAATACCAGGAACCACCATCCATCAGCCAACCAGTGGCCATCGCGCCACTACCGGGTCTCAGGTAATACCACGCGCTACCATCCTTGACCCAGCCGACCATCATCGCTCCCGTATCGGGGTTCATGTAGTACCACGAGCTACCGACCTGCACCCAGCCCTTGACCATCGCGCCACTGCCAGGGGACAGGTAATACCAGGCAGAACCATCGTTGACCCAACCGGTCATCATCATCCCACTGGGACGCATAAAGTACCAGGACTCACCGTCCTTCACCCAGCCGATCGCCATCGCACCACTACCGGGCATCAGGTAATACCAGGAGCCACCATCCTGCACCCAGCCACTCGCCTGAGCACCCGAAGCATCGTGATAGAACCACGTGTCCCCCTCAGGTACCCATCCAGTGCGCATGTAGCCTTGCTCATCAAAACGATAAGTGGCACCATCAATAACTACCGCCTTATTGGCCGGGAAGGTCCCATCCGGGTTCCGATACCACCAACCGTGAGCATCTTGCAACCACTTTCCCACGCGCGCTTCCGGCCTTAATTCGTCTGAAGGCGCATTTCTTGTCACTTCAACCTGCGCAGACGTCGTTTTTACCTCACCCGAGGGTGTCGTTACGCTGGCCGTCAGCGTGCCCGTTCCCTCCACATCCGAAGCAGCAAGCTTGACAGCGGGAAGAGTCCCCTCAATCGTTGTCATTGCGCCCAACGATGAAGGCTCCAACGACCAGGTCACCTGCTGCCCCTGGAGCGAAGGCGTGAGAAAGGCTCCCACGGTCAGCTCTGAACCAGGCTTAACCTGAAATAACGGTTGCGCCAAGGCGATGCCCGCATCCTCAGACACGGAACGAACCTGAACACGAGCACGGGCACACTGATAGAAGTGATACGGAACCCACACAACCACTTGTGTATCGCCCTCACCAACAGCTGTGAGGAGACCCTGGTCAGTTGCAGTTGCAACTTTCTGATCCAAGGTATCCACTGCGTACCACATGTCGTGGTATGGATCCCACCAGAAGTACCACGACATCTGGTACTGCTGCCCCGGGGTCAACGTAATGACTTTAGGAGTAATACGGAACTGTTCTTCGGGGGGACACGTCCATCCGGGGTCGCCACCCGCAACAACACTACTCTCGTTGGTGACGTGTTCTTCAGTCGCGTAGGCGGCGGGCACGCTAACCGCAGTAAGAGCAAGAGCACCAGCCGCAGCGACAGCCAGCATAGACACTTTTCGACAGGACATCATCGTCCTCCTCTATTGATAGTGCGAAATGAGAATGCAAAGCAGCTCGTTCTAATTCTAATAATATGTGGCGGCGGTGTCAATGGGTGGTAGCGATGGGTTCGTTGAATGCTTGGGTGGGGGTGCGGTAGTCGAGGGTGGCTCTGGGGCAGTTGCCCGGTTCGTAGGCGATGGCGTCGAGGTAGGGCTTCTCGTTTCTAGTGGT